>JASBVM010000011.1 GCA_029961055.1 Bacillota bacterium | reverse complement strand
TGCCAGGTGCGGGTCGTCAAAGTGGCGCCACCCGGCGTCTGCGCCGCGGACGAGCCGCGCCTGTGTGAAGGGGGAGCCGGTATATATGATGGACTTCTTCATGGCGGCGGCGCCGCCCGCGACCGTGTACAGCGCCTTCGACGCGGCCGCCATCGTCCTGCGCGAGGGCTTCGAGGCCCTGCTCCTGTTGGTGGCGCTTCTCGCCCTGGTGGACCGCGCGGCCGGCTCGGCCGCCCAGCGCCGGCGCCAGCGCTGGGCCATCGGCGGGGGCGCCGCGGGCGGCCTTCTTCTCGCCTTCCTCCTGGGGTGGACGCTGCAGCGCTGGCTCGCCCTGGAGGCGGCCGAGGTCGGCCGCGAGCTGGTGGAGGGGTTGGCCGGGGTGGCCGCCGTCCTCCTCATGCTCTCCGTCGGCCGGTGGATCCACGAGAAGGCGACGGTGCAGGGATGGAACCGCTTCCTGCGCGAGCAGGCCGGGCCGGCGACGGCGCGGGGGAGTCTCCTTCCCCTCGCCCTGATCGCCGGCACCGCCGTCCTCCGCGAGGGGGTGGAGGCGGTGGTCTTTTTCGCCGGGATGGCGACGGCGATCGCGCCCGGGGCGCTGGCCACGGGTCTCGGCGGCGCGCTCCTCGCCCTGGCCGTGGCCGGCGTCCTGGCCGTCCGGCTGGGATGGCGGCTGCCCGTCCGCGCCGTCTTCCTGGTCGCCTCGCTGCTCCTTGACGTGATGGCCTTCAAGTTCGCCGGACAGGGCGTCCACGCGCTGCAGGAAGCGGGTCTGATCCCGGAATCGCTGGCGCCGGCGCCCGCCTGGGACTTCCTCGGCCTCTACCCGACCTGGCAGTCGCTGCTCGCCCAGCTGCTGGTGCTGGTGGCGGTGGCGGCCCTCTGGCTCCAGGCGGGCCGGCGCCGCGAGCAGTCCGCCGTCCGTCCGGGCTAGCGGGCGGCCCGTCGCCGCGGCCGCAAGGATGAACGACAGGGCGGACCGCTGCAGCGGTCCGCCCCCTCTATCGTCCACGCCGGCGCACGGCCCCGGGCGACGGCGGCGGTCAGACGCCGGGCCGTGTAAAGGGCCGGCTCACTGATTGGCGAAGAAGTTGGCGTTCTTCTCGACGTAGCTCTTCCACTGGTCGGGAACGTCTTCCTGGAAGTAGATCGCGCTCACCGGGCAGACGCCGACGCAGAGGCTGCAGTCGATGCAGAGGCTGGGGTCGATGTAGAGCTGGTCGTCACCCTCGACGATGCAGTTGACCGGGCAGACCTCCTGGCAGGACTTGTCCTTCACACCGATGCACGGTTCGCAGATGACATAGGCCATGTCGTCGACCTCCTTGGCAAGTTCGCCGCCCACGCCGGCCCGCGGCGTCTCGTACGCTCACAGCACTGAGTCTACTGCAATCTTGCACCTGCAGGGCGGCCAAGCCTTCCAGGTAAGCTTCCCCCGTGCGGGCTCCCCCCGCGCTGCACCGCGCGGAACGCCTCCGGCCGGCCCGGTGGAACTGATCACGGGCCAACGCATTCGCCAGCCGAGCCGTTTCTCCTGCCAGGAAGCCGAGAGTCGGACATCCCCGGGGCGCCGACGGCGGCCTTCCGGGAGCCCTGCTACGCCCGGGGGACGGCCGGCCGGGCGGCGGTGGCGGGGCGCCGGCGGGCGATCTGGAGGCCGGCCCCCTTGAGGTCGGCGACGGCGGCCTCGATGACCGTGTCCACTTCCTCGTTCCGCAGGCGGAGGCCGTGGATGGCGGCCAGGCGCCGCAGGCGGCGGTCCGCCTCGCTCTTCTTGGTCGGCCCGTCCCAGCCGTAGAGGGCGCCGACTTCCTCGACCGCGCGCACCACGATCTGCGCGATCTCCATCAGCCGGGCCAGCTGCGCCGGATCCCGGGAGAAGCGGCGCAGGAAGAAGCCGACCAGCGCGCCGACGGCGGCCAGTCCGGCGTCCGTCCAGTTGAGGTCCATCCCGCTCCACCCCTGGTCCGTCCTATGCGGAAAAGCGCGGAACGTGCCGGCAGGGCGCGGGGCGACGCATGGACCCTGGGCTTTCCGGGCCCATTACGCCCGGAGGTCGACGAGGTGCCGGAGCTTCTCCGGTTTCTGCGCTTCGCGACGGCGGGGCTGCTCAACACGCTGACCGATGTCGGGCTCTACACGGTCGGCTCCGCCTGGCTGGATGCGAGCGGCGCCGGGACGCACGCCTGGCTCGCCCTCCTCTCGGGGGGCAGCGCCATGGTGCAGAGCTTCCTGCTCCAGCGCGGCTGGGTCTTCCGGAGCGAGGCGCGGCCGCTCCGCTTCCTGCTGGTGAGCGGCACGGCGCTCCTGGCCGGGGCGGTGGCGACCGCCTCCCTGGCCGACGTTCTCGCCCCGCCGGCGGCGCGCCTCGGCGGGGCGGCGCTCACCGCCCTGGTCGACTGGTGGGGATACCGGCGCTGGGTCTTCGCCGCCGAGGACGAGGGGGCGACGGGTCCGCGGCGCGGAGAGCCCGGGGCCGCCCGTCGCCCTGGGCGGGGTGCGGCCGGCTTCAGCGTCCCCTCCGCGGGCCGAGGAGAAAGACCAGGTTGCCGTCGGGGTCGTTGAGGCTGCAGGCCCGTGCCCCCCAGGGCTGGTCCTCCGGCTCGCCGGTCAAGACGACGCCCTGCTCCCGCAACCGGCGGCAGGCGTCGTCCACGTCGCTCACCCAGAAGCTCAGGTGGTCCAGCCCGGGCGGGTCGTCGACCAGCTCCGGGCGTCGCTGGGCGCCTGCTCCCTCGGCCCTCGTCTCGAAGAGGTAGAGGCGTGCACTGCCCGCCGCCATCAGGACGCCGGGCGTCGCGTCCCTCTCCACCACCTCGAAGCCGAGCAGGCCGTAGAACCGTTCCATCGCCTCCAGACGCCGGGTCGCGACACCGACGTTGTCGATGCGCTCGATCATGGCTCACCCCTCCGTTGCCGCGGGAAAGGCCGGCGACCACCGCCTCAAGCACGCGCTTGCCGAATTCGCGAGCCGGCTCCGCCTCCCTGCAGGAGAGTCCGCGGCCCTGGAGGCTCCCCGGCCGAAGGCAGGTGGCCGTTCGAGGCCAGCGCCTCGGCGGGACGCTCGGCCGTGCCGTCTACCTTCGGAAGCTGAGCCGGCCATACCGCGCCGGGGGGTCGCGACCCGGGGGACGGGGGCCGCTCTCCCGGTGCGCCCGCAGGTCGTCGACGGTGTTCTTGCTGCCCGGGAGGAGGATGGCGTCCGGCTCCCCCAGCTCCTCCGGCCGCCGCACCGGCCGGAGGCGGACGCCGGGCCGGCGGCGGAGCGGTTCCAGGTCGCTGAAGTTGGAGAGGTGCGGGTGGAGGACCACGGCGATCTCCAGCGTCCCGGGCTCGGCCGCCGGCGCGGTCCAGGCCGCGCGCCCGCCCAGGTCCAGCGCGTCCTCCGGCTCGATCTCCACCTCCAGGCGAGGAAGCACCCCCACCACCGGCACGCCGCCCCGCTCCTCCAGGATGCGCACCCCGTCCTCGAAGAGGCGCAGGTCGCCGCGGAACTTGTTGACCACCAGGCCCCGCACCCTCCGCCGCTCCTCCGGCGGCAGGAGGTCGAGCGTGCCCAGGAGCGCCGCGAAGATGCCTCCCCGCTCGATGTCGCCGACCAGGAGGACGGGGGCGCCGGCCGCCCCGGCCACGCGCATGTTGGCCAGGTCGTGGCGGCGCAGGTTCAGCTCCGCCGGGCTCCCCGCACCCTCGATCACCACCAGGTCGAAGGCCTCGCGAAGGCGGTCCAGCGCCTCCGCGACCGCCGCCCAGAGCCGCTCCCCCTCCGCCCAGAGGGCCCCCGCGCCCAGGTCCCCCAGGGGCCGCCCGCGGAGGATCACCTGGCTGACGCCGTCCCCCTTGGGCTTGAGGAGGATGGGGTTCATCTCGACGCGCGGCTCGACCCCGGCCGCCTCCGCCTGGACCGCCTGCGCCCGGGCCATCTCGCCGCCGTCGGCCGCCACCCAGGCGTTGAGCGACATGTTCTGCGCCTTGAAGGGGGCCACCCTCAGCCCGGCCTGGGCGAAGAGGCGGCAGAGCCCCGTCACCAGGAAGCTCTTCCCCACGCCCGAGCCGGTCCCCTGGACCATCAGCGTGCGCGCGCGCACTCCGGCAGCTCCCCCTTGACCGCCAGCGGCAGGCCGGCCACCATCCAGACCACGCGCCCGGCCTCGGCAGCCAGCTCCTGGTTGAGCCGGCCGAGCCAGTCGACGAAGCGGCGCGCCCCCGGATCCGGCGGCACGATCCCCGCCCCGGCTTCGCCGCTGACCACCACCGCCGGCGCCCTCCTCCCCGCCAGCGCCCTCACCAGCCGCGCCAGCAGCCGCCGGTACGCCGCCTCGGCCACCCCCGCCCCCGGCCCCGTCTCCGCCCAGGCGTCCAGGCAGGTGGCCACCCAGAGGCTCGCCTCGTCCAGGAGCACGAGGCGCTCCTGCGCCAGGGACTCCAGGGCCGCAGGAAGCGCCTCCGGCCGCCAGGCGTCGGGCTCCAGCGTCTCCCACGCCGGCGGCCGCCGCGCCCGGTGCGCGCGGATCCGCTCCAGCATCTCCGGGTGGTCCGGGCGGGCGGTGGCGACGTAGGTGACGGGGAGGTGCGCCTCCTCCTCAAGGCAGGCGGCCAGCCGCTCGGCGAAGGTGGACTTGCCGCTCCGCCGCGCGCCCACCACCAGCGTGAACATCGCCGCACATCACCGCCCGAGTGGGTTCCGCGAGAAGAGCGGTATCTCCTGGCCTCCACCGCCGCCTCGCGGGGCCGGCTGTCCCGCGGACAGCTTCCCGGCCTCTCGTCTGAATTTCCATTTGAGCAGGATCCTGCGTTGAAAACTTGCAACTAAAGCTGATGTGTTCATCGCCTTGACAGATCCTCCCGATGCTCCTAGTTTCACAAGTGAGCGGGTGAGCCTGCGCCTGCGGGATCGATGCCGGAACATCTGCCAAAGGGTGAGCGGCCCGTGTCGAAGCCTCCGCCTGCGCCCAGGAAGCCGCATGTGCCCGGTCTCGCGGGCCGGCGGGATCCGGACGGCCTCGCCTTGTTTCCAAATTCCCTTTCAAATGCTTTGAAACTTCCGATGATCGATCCCCGTGCACGGCCGGAGGCTGGTCCTTCGTAGCATCGCGGCCGGGTCGCGGCCGGGCGGGTGGCCGCCCCGCCGCGATGGGCGCCGGTCCCATCTGACAAGGGGGTGCATCTCCATGCCGGAAGCGATGAACGGGCGATCCTGGTGGAGCCAGGCCGAGCTGGCCGTCGCCCGGCGGACGGCGGAAGCCGCCGTCGACGCCGCCGTCTCGTATCTGATGCCGGATCCGGCGGGCCGGCTGGACCGGATCCTGGACACCGTCGAGCGCTTCGTCCGCGACCCGGGGGTCCGGGAGCAGTTCCTCGCCTTCCGGCGGCGCGTGAGCGGCGACCCCGCCATCGCGGAGCGGGCGCGGCAGCTCTTGACCAACCGGACCATGGTGAAGCGGATCGTGACCAACTGGGCCATCCACCAGCTCCTCTTCGCGCCGTCCCAGCGGCGGGCGGCGGAACAGCGACACGGTGTCCACGTCCCGGTCTTCCTGCTGATCGATCCGACCTCGGGCTGCAACCTCCGCTGCAAAGGATGCTGGGCGGGCGGCTACGCCCGCGGCCCCTTCATCCCGCGCGAGCGCTTCGACCTGCTGCTGCGGGAGGCCAAGGAGCTGGGAATCTACTGGTTCGTCCTCTCGGGCGGCGAACCCTTCGCCTACAAGCCTCTCCTGGACGTCGTGGCGGAGCATACCGACGCATCGTTCATGGTCTACACCAACGGCACGCTCATCACCGACCGGGTGGCCGACCGGCTGGCCGAGCTGGGCAACCTCTCGCCCGCCATCAGCCTGGAGGGGTGGAGGGAAGAGACGGACGACCGGCGCGGTCCCGGTGTCTTCGACCGGGTGATGGCCGCCATGGACCGGCTGCGCGAGCGCGGCGTCCTCTTCGGCGCGTCGATCACCGTCACCCGGCGGAACGTCGAAGAGGTCTTCTCGGACGACTTCATCAGCTTCCTCATCGAGAAGGGCGTGGTCTACCTCTGGAGCTTCCACTACGTGCCCGTGGGGCCGGACGCCGACCTGGACCTGATGCTCCGGCCGGAGCAGCGGGCCTGGCTCGTCCGCCGGGTCAACGAACTCCGCCGGACCCGGCCCATCTTGATCGCCGACTTCTGGAACGACGGGCACTTCACGCAGGGCTGCATCGCGGGGGCACGGACGTACCTGCACATCACCCCCAGCGGCGAAGCGGAACCCTGTGCCTTCGTCCACTTCGCCACCCACAACATCCGCGAATCCTCGCTTCTCGAGATCCTCCGGAGCCCCCTCTTCGCGGCCTACCAGCGGCGCATCCCCTTCTCGCCCAACCACTACGCGCCGTGCCCCATCATCGACAACCCGGCCGCCCTCCGCGCCATGGTGGCCGAGTCGGGCGCCCATCCCACCCACCCGGGCGCCGAGGACGTGCTGGTGGGCGAGCGCGCCCGCTTCCTGGACGAGCTGTCGTCCCGCTGGCATGCGGCCGCCGACGTCCTCGAGGCCGAGGACGCGCAGGAAAGGGGCTACGCGGCCCGGGAGCCTTGGAAGGAAGCGCGCGAGGAGGCGACACGCCAGGCGGCCGCCCCGGCGCTCCACGACCCTCGGAGTGGACGCCGCCGCTAGAGACCTCCCACCCACCGGAGCCCGCCCGGCACCGGGGAGGCTTCGGGTGGGGGCCATCCGACCGCCGGACCTCGCCGGGCCGGGCCCGCCACCCAAGACGGAGCCGGCAGGCCCGGCGCTCCGCTGCGGAAGGCTTCCGGCATTTCCAGAGCCGGCGGTATTCTTTGTCGAGCAGGCAAGGGAGGGACGAGGAGACGACTCTGCTCGACCTGTTCCGCCATCCCCGGGGGCTGGCCGATCTCACCCCCGACCAGCTCGAGGCGCTCCTGGAAGCCCGCCCGGACCTGGTGCTGATCGACGTTCGCACCCGTCGCGAGTTCCGCGCGGGCCACATCGAAGGCGCCCTCTCCTACCCGCTCGGCAGCGAAGCTCGGCTGGCCCGCGACGCGGGGCCGTCGCAGAAGGTGGTGCTCGTCTGCAAGACAGGCCACAGGAGCCAGGCCGCGGCCGCGGAGCTCCTCCGCCGTGGCTTCCGCGACGTCTCCCACCTGGCCGGGGGGATGGATGCCTGGCGGCGGGCGCGCAAGCCGGAGGTGCGGGGAAAGGCGACGGCGAGCCGGCCCTGAGGCTCTCCGGAGGAGGCGTGGAGAGCGGGGAGGTGGACCGGGAGCTCCTCCCCCGCCTCCTCCGGTCAGACGTTCCGGGCGGTGGTGAACGCCCACGAGGCGAGGCCGAGCAGCACCGCGGCCACGCCCGCCGTCACCGCCAGGTCCAGTTCCAGCGGGAACTGCGTCAACGCCCGTTCCAGGGCGGAGGAGCCGTAGACGATGTGGCGGAGCGCGTCGATAAGAGGCTGACATGGGCCCGTCGGTGCCGCCTCCGGGATCTTCCATCCTCGTTCAGCCGCCACTGACAAGAGCCCCGACAGAAAGAACATCGGCATGACCAGGAAGTTCATGATCACCTGGAACCCCTGCATCGACTCCATCCGGCTGGCGATGAGGATGCCGAGGCCGACCAGCGTCAGGGAGACGAGCGCCAGCACCCCCAGCATGGCCAGGAAGGTGAGCACGCCCAGGCGGACGCCGACGGCCGGCGCGAGCAGGAGGAGGATGGCGCCCTGCACCACCGCCACCGACACCCCGCCCGCCGCCTTGCCCAGCACGATCGCCCAGCGCGGCACCGGGCTGACGAGCACCTCTTTCAAGAAACCGAACTCCCGGTCCCAGACGATCGAGACGGCGCTGAAGAGACTGGTGAAGAGCACCGACATGCCCGCGATGCCGGGGAACATGAACGTCAGGTAGTCCGCTCCCCGGGCGGCGTTGAGGGTGAAGCCGCTGCGGATCCCGTTCCCCACCAGCAGCAGGAAGAGGAGCGGCTGGGCGAACATGCCCACGATCTGCGACGGCTGGCGCACGAACCGGAGCAGCTCCCGGAGCCAGATCACGTAGGCGCCCCGCGCCGCCCTCACCGGCCCCACCTCGCCCTCCGCCGCCGCGGATCCTCCGGCGGCTCCTCCCGGATCTCGCGCCCCGTCAGCGTCAGGAAGACCGTATCCAGGGTCGGCCTGCGCACCTCCACGCGCCGCACCCCCGTGAAGGCCTCCACCACCCGCGGCAGCACCCGGTCGGCGCCCTGGCAGCGGACCTCGAAGCGCGGCGCGCCTCCCCGCAGCTCGACGCCGAGACCCTCCGCCCAGTGCGGGTCGGCGGGCGGCTCATCCGCCTCCACCAGGATGATGTCGGAGCCCACCTGCCGTTTCAGCCCGTCCGGGGTGTCCAGCGCCACGATGCGGCCGTCGTCCATGATGGCGATCCGGTCGGCGACCTCCGCCTCGTCCATGTAGTGCGTGGTCATGAAGACCGTCACGCCGCCGTCGCGCGCCAGCCCCCGGACCAGCTCCCACATCTGCGCACGCGACTGCGGGTCCAGACCCACCGTCGGCTCGTCCAGGAAGAGCACCTCCGGCGTGTGGATCAGGCCGCGGACCAGCTCCAGCCGGCGTTTCATCCCGCCCGAGAAGGTGCGCACCAGGCTCTGCGCCCGCTCCTCCAGCCCGGAGAGGCGGAGGAGGGGCAGCGCCCGTTCCCGCACCTGCCGTTCCGACAGCCCGTAGAGGAGACCGTGGAAGACCAGGTTCTCCATCGCCGTCAACTGGTCGTCCAACGTCGGGTCCTGGAAGACGATGCCGATCGCCTCCCGCACCCGCGCCCTCTCCCGGACGACGTCATGGCCCGCCACCGTCGCCCGCCCGCCGCTCGGATCGAGAAGCGTGGCCAGCATCTTGATCGTGGTCGTCTTCCCGGCACCGTTGGGCCCGAGGAAGGCGAAGATCTCCCTCGCCCGGACCGTGAACGAGACCCCGCGCACCGCCTCCACGGCGCCATACCGCCTCTCGAGCCTCTCCACCTCGATGACGTCCCCCACCGCCGCCTCACCCGCCTCCGCTTGCTCAGATGCCCGGATCCTCCGCCTGCCCCGCCGCCCATCTGCTCTGCAAGGAATGCCGCCCCCGTTCCAAGAAGCTACGGCGAGCCGGTCCACTCGACGCCGTGGAGGGATCCGATCCAGTGGAGCTTCGCGACTGCTCGCCCGCCACCGTCGCGGTCCACGCCGGGGAACGCCGCCCGGCGCCGACCTTCACGCCCACGGTGGGGCCCATCTACGCCAGCAACACGTACGTCGCCCCCGGCCCCACGGAGATGGACGCCATCCTGGGGGGAGCCCGGAGCGGCTTCACCTATACGCGGCACCACAACCCCACCGTGGCGGCCTTTGAAGAGGCCGTAGCCCTGCTGGAGGGGGCGGAGGCGGCGACCGGGTGCTCTTGAGCCGCGATCTCTACGGAGCCACCATCAGCCTGGTTCGCAAGATCTTCGGCCGGTTCGGCGTCCGGGCCGTCACCGCCGGCTTCTTCGGCCGCATCCCCAGCGGCGGCCGGATCCGCGCCGTCACCCCGCCCGGCTGCTGGGGCCCCATGATCACGCCGCACTTCAAGGGCGGCCACGAGGTGACCCAGCCCGTCTACGTGGAGGGCGCGCGGCCGGGCGACGCCGTCGCCATCACCATCGAGCGGCTCCGCGTCGTCTCCCACGCCGCCGCCACCGGCACCATGACGCTCAACCCCAAGGCCTTCGGCGACGACCCCTTCGTCGACAAGCGCTGCCCCAACTGCGGCGCGCCCTGGCCGGAGAGCCGCCCCGAGGGGACGGGCGAGGAAGCGGTCCGCTGCGCCCGCTGCGGCGCCGAGGCGAGCGCCTTCCATTTCGAGGAGGGCTACACCGTCACCTACGACGACGAGTACCGCGTCGCCCTGGCCGTGGACGAGGCCAACGCCCGCCGCATCGCCGAGCGCGCCCGCGAGGAGGCCTCCCTCCCCGAAGGAAGCGAGCAGCATCCGATCCTCCTCTACGCGCCCCACACGCTCAGCGGCATGGTCGCCCGCGTCATCCCCAACGTGGGCAACATCGGCACCACGCCCTCCGTCGACATGCCCGACTCGCACAACGCCGGCGACTTCGGCGCGAGCCTCGTCGGCGCGCACCACCCCTACGCGCTCACCCAGGAGCAGCTCGACGCCCACCGGACCGACGCGCACCTCGACTGCCGCGACGTCCGCGAGGGCGCCGTCCTCCTCTGCCCGGTCAAGGTGGAGGGCGCCGGCGTCTACATGGGCGACGCCCACTCGGTGATGGGCCGCGGCGAGCTGGCGCTCCACTCCATCGACGTCACCGCCGACGTGACGGTCCGCGTCGACGTGCTCCCCGGCCTGGAGCTGGAAGGCCCGATCCTCCTGCCGCGGCCCGAGGACCTGCCGCCCATCGCCCGCCCCTTCGCGGCGGAGGAAGTGACCGCGGCCCGCGCCCTCGGCGAGCGGATCGGCGTCGCCCCCGAGCTCGACGTGGCGCCGCTCCAGTTCATCGGCACCGGCGTCGACCTCAACCGCGCCACCGAGAACGCCATCCGGAGGGCGGCGCGCTTCCTGGGCGTCAGCGAGGCGGAGGTGCGGAACCGCGCCACGGTCACCGGTGGCGTCGAGGTCTCCCGCCTCCCCGGCGCCGTCCAGCTGACCCTGCTCCTTCCTTTCCGGATGCTGGAGAAGAAGGGGCTCCTCGACCTGGTGCGCTCGCAGTACGGCCTCTGAGGCCGGCCTCCTGGATCACCGAGAGGAGCGCCTTCTCGGTCCGGCGTCGCGGCTGGAGGAGGCTGGGGAAGAAGGAGCCCTTGCGGAGCTTGGGGATGCCGAGCTCGAGCGGTCCCATCCGGCTCTTCAGGACGTACGGCCGGTGGCCGTTGCGCTGCGTCACCCGCTCGGGCGTGCGCTCGTAGCGCTCGGCGCCGATCTTCTCGCTGGCCTCGGCCTCGATCAACGCCTGGAGGAGCCGCTGAAGCGCGATCCGGAAGAAGTCCGGAGCGTCCTGGGCGTTGCGCAGGAGCTCCGAGAGCGAGAGACTGAACTCAGCCACTCCTGAGGTCCCTCCTTGGTTGCGGGTTCGCTACCGCCAGGAAACCTCAGGGTGGCTTTCCTTGTCCAGCCAGGAACTGGCTGGCTTGCCCGGCTGCACCCTCGGTCTACGCCCTCGGGTGCAGCCGGAAGGACCTCAGCTCACCCAGGGCTTTTCCACCACGTCCTGGGACACAGGCCTGATTCGCCGCGACGCCCTCTTCACGTGGATGGAGGAGCGGGAGCACACCCACGCGGCCTCCGCCAGCTAGCCGAGGTTAGAAGAGGGAGCGGGCGGTCCCGCGGCGTACCACGTGCGCCGGAGGGACCGCCCGTGCATGTGCACGGAGGTCGATGGATCTTTGACAAAGCATCATACTTGCGGGCGCCCATCCTCTACGTCGGGGCGTGGGCATATCGAGCAACGCGGGCGCGATTCTTGGCGGGTCGAGGTCTGGCGGGGTGGAAAGCGCTACCGCAAGTCGGTACGTGGCACTCGCGAAGACGCCGAGCAGGAGCTCACCGCTCTTCTGCGGGCGGCCGACCTGGGCATCGTCGTGGAACCGCGCAGGATGACTGTCGGCGAGTTCCTCGTCCAGTGGATCGAAGCAACACGCATGAAGCTACGGCCCCGCACGGTCGAGCGCTACGCGGGGATCATCGAGAACCACGTCCGGCCGGTCCTGGGCGTCGTTCCGCTTCAGCGCATCACTCCGCTTGACTTGGAGCGAGCCTACGCTGAATGGCTACGAGGTGGCTTGTCGGCCAGGACGGTTGCCCAGCACCACCGGATGCTCCACCGGGCGCTCCAAGACGCCGTTACCTGGGGTCTCATCTCCACCAACCCGGTCGCGAAGGCCTCACCTCCGAGATGGGATCCCCCAGAGATGAGGGCCCTCGACCGCGATGAAGTGATGCAGCTCATGGCCGCCGTGCGGGGTACAAGGATAGAGGCCATCGTCGTTCTGGCTCTTGCTACCGGGATGCGCCGAGGCGAGCTCTTGGGCCTCCGCTGGCGCGACGTCGATCTAGAAGACGGGGTCCTACGTGTCGCCCAGGCACTCCAGCGCCTGGACAATGGGTTGGCTTCCACGACGCCCAAGACGCGCGAGTCGGTCCGCCAGGTGAAGATCGGCCCCGAGGCCGCGACGGTCTTGAGACGGCAAAAGCTCCTGATACAAAAGGCGCGACTGGCCTGGGGTCCGGCCTGGCAGGGCGATAAATGGGACTTGGTGTTTCCCCGTGAGGACGGGCAGCCGCTGAGCCCGAACTGGCTGAGCGCAGCGTTCAGGAGGGCGGTGGAAAAGGCTGGGTTCAAGCCTCCGCTCCCCCGCTTTCATGACCTGCGACACACGTTCACGACGCTCCAGGCGGCCGCCGGAACGCCCATCCACGTGATCTCTAAGATGCTCGGGCATTCCGACGTCATGACGACGCTCAGGATCTACGCGCACGTGCTACCCGTGCAACAGAGCCAGGCAGCCCTCGCAGCCGATCAGCTACTCAGCGATGCCTTGGCGGCAGCCAACAGCATGCCTGCCAGAAAAGAGCTGTGACCGCCGGAATTCGGTACCACGCTACCCGGCGGTCACCTGCGGATCTCCCCGAGTTCTCCCCAACTTCTCCCCAGCACCCGGGGTCTGACGTCCGCAATGTCTTGTGGCTCAAGCTCTTTCGGGAACGATGGTACCGGATGCGGGATTCGAACCCGCGTTACCGCCGTGAGAGGGCGGCGTCCTGGGCCTCTAGACGAATCCGGCAGAAGTCTTCTGGCTGGGGGACCTGGATTCGAACCAGGATTCCATGATCCAGAGTCATGTGTCCTACCGTTGGACGATCCCCCACCGACGGCCTCCTCAGTCAGAACCTGAGGACGCGCACGCAAGGATCCGCTTCCGCGGTCCTCCCGCGCAGGCAAGCAGGACTATAGCACGGTCGGCCGCTCTTCGCAACCGGCCACCCGGCCCGCGCTCGGACGGCGGGCAGGCTCATGGCCTGCCGTCCGAGCGCGGCGCCCCGCCCTCCGGGGCCGGCGCCGCCTCGTCCGCGACCAGCGCCTCGAAACGGCCTTCCTCGATCCAGCGGGCGGCGTCGCGCAACCGCCGGACCACCTCCTGCCGCGGCAGGAGCGTCAGGAGCGCGAAGAGGCTCGGGCCGACGGTCCGACCGCTGACCGCCAGGCGGACCGGGTGGAAGAGCTGGCCGGTCTTCCAGCCGCGCGCCTCGCAGAGGGCGCGGAAGGCGGCCTCGGCGCGCGCCTCGTCCCAGGCGGGCAGCGACTCCAGCGCGGCCGCCGCGGCGCGGAGCCGCTCGGGCGCGGGCGGCAGCGCGGGAGCACCCGTCTCCGCGGCGGCAGGCGCCGGCGACAGGAAGTGCTTCCTCACACCCTTGGGGTCGAAGTCCTCCGGGGCGGGGGCGCGCCAGAAGTAGGGGAAGGCCTCCGGCACCTCGCCCAGCGTCCGCACCCGGTCGCGGCCGGCGGCCAGGACGCCCTCCAGGCGCTGGCGCTCCGGGCCGGGCCCGGCCAGCGCGCCCGGCGCCGCCAGACCCGCCCGCTCCAGGAAGGGCGCGGTCAGGTCGGCCAGCCGGCCCAGGTCGGCCTCGCGCAGGTAGTGCGCGTTCATCCAGGTCAGCTTCTCCACGTCGTAGATGGCCGGCTGGCGGCTGACCCGGTCGAGGTCGAAGCGGGCGACGAGCTCGTCGCGGGTGAAGAACTCTTCCTCGCCGCCCGGCGACCAGCCGAGGAGCGCCAGGTAGTTGACCATCGCCTCAGGAAGGTAGCCGCGGTCCCGGAACTCCTCCACGGCGATGGCGCCGTGGCGCTTGGAGAGCTTCGACCGGTCGGGGGCGAGGATCATGGGCAGGTGGCCGAAGGCGGGCGGCTCCAGGCCCAGCGCCCGGTAGACCGCCAGCTGCTTGGGCGTGTTGGAGAGGTGCTCCTCCGCGCGGAGCACGTGGGTGATCCGCATGGCCGCGTCGTCGACCACGGCGGCGAAGTTGTACGTCGGGAAGCCGTCGGACTTCACGATGACGAAGTCGTCCATCACCGCCGCGTTCGCGAACTCGACGTCGCCGCGGACCAGGTCGTGGACCACGGTGATCCCCTCGTCGGGCGCCAGCAGGCGGAGCGCAGGCCGCCGGCCCTCCCGCTCCAGGCGCTCGCGCTCGGCGGCGCCCAGGCGGAGACAGCGCCGGTCGTAGCGCGGCGCGCGGCCCTCGGCCAGCGCCTGCTTCCTCCGCTCCTCCAGCTCCTCCGGGGTGCAGTAGCACCGGTAGGCGAGGCCGCGCTCGAGCAGCGAGGCGGCCGCCTGGCGGTAGGCTTCCTGGCGCTGCGACTGGAAGTAGGGACCGTAGGCGCCGCCGGCGCCGGGGCCCTCGTCCCAGTCGAGGCCCAGCCAGCGGAGGCCGTCGGTGATCGCGCGCACGGACGCCTCGGTCGAGCGCTGCCGGTCGGTGTCCTCGATGCGGAGCACGAAGACGCCGCCATGATGGCGGGCGAAAAGCCAGTTGAAAAGTGCCGTCCGCGCCCCGCCCAGGTGGAGGTAGCCGGTCGGGCTGGGGGCGAAACGGACTCGGACGTTGCTCATCGGTGCACGGCGCCTCGCTCGATGGTCCGATCGGATCGGGCCGGGATGACGTGTCCCAGTCTAGCAGAACGACCGTCGAGCCGCTCGGGGCACGTCAGAAGGGCCACCGTTCCACCGCCACCAGGAGGAGCGCGCCGGGCACGCCCAGGAGCGACAGGACCAGCAGGTTCCAGAGGTTCCAGCCGACGTGGAGGTCGGGGGCGAAGAGGAGGTCGACCAGCGTGGCGACCGCCCCGCCGCCGGCCAGGTTGAGCAGGGGCCGCTTCAGCCGCGCGCCCAGCCAGAGGGCGGCGCGCAGCGACAGGGAGGCCAGCGCCAGCACCCAGCGCGCCAGCGGGGCCGCCAGCGCCCAGAGCACCAGGGCGACGACGAGCGCCGCCAGGCCCCCCACCCAGAACGCCTGAGCCGCCGCCATCGTTCCGCTCATCCCCGGTCCCGGCCGGCCTGGACAAGGGTGACGTCAGTGCAGCCGGCCTGCCTGCATCTCGCGCTGCGCGCGGTGGACGAGGTACATGTACTTGCTTTCGGCCGCGTTGAGGAGATGGATGGCGTGGTCGACCAGTTCGGGATCGGTCACCGAGTCGAAGTAGCAGCGCGCCGCCTCCAGCTCGCGCCGCGCCTGCTCGACCGCTTCCTCGAAGAGGGGGTCGTCGCGCACGAAGGGTATCCCTTCCCCGTTCACGGTCTCACCCCCATCCCGCCCTTGGAACAGGCTATGCGCCGTGGCGACACCCATTCCGCCTGGCGACTCCGGCGGATTAATGGGAGTCTGGCCGGAAAATGGGAGCTCTAGTCGGGGAAGGGGATCGGGCGCCTTCGCGCTTCCTCGGAGCGTTCGCAGCCGCTCGGAGCACCCTCAGAGCGCCCGGCGACCCTCCAGCGCCCGCGTCAGCGTCACCTCGTCCACGTAGTCCAGCTCGCCGCCCTCGGGGAGGCCGCGGGCCAGCCGGCTCGTCTTCACCCCCAGCGGCTTGAGCAGGCGAGCCAGGTACATGGCGGTGGCCTCGCCCTCCACGTCGGGGTCGGTGGCCAGGATCACCTCGCGGACCCGGCCGTCTCCCAGCCGCTGGAGGAGGCTGTCGATGCGCAGGTCGTCCGGGCCGACGCCGCTCAACGGCGAGATGACCCCCATCAGCACGTGGTAGCGCCCGTGGAACTCGTGCGTCCGCTCCAGCGCGACCACGTCCTTCGGCTCCTCCACCACGCAGAGCAGCGTCTCGTCCCGACCCGGGTCGCCGCAGATGGCGCAGGGGTCGGTATCGGTCAGGTTGCCGCAGACCGAGCAGGGGTGGATCCGGTCCTTGGCCTCCACCAGGGCGGAGGCGAGAGCGGCCACCTCCTCCCGGGGGCGGTTGAGGATGTGGAGCGCCAGCCGTTGGGCCGTCTTCGGGCCCACTCCCGGCAGGTGCTGCAGCTCCGCCATCAGGCGCTCGATGGGCGCCGCGTACTCCACAGGCCGACCTCCCGTCCCGAGGCGTCCGAGGCGTCAGAGGAGATGTTCCAGGCCGGGCAGACCGCCCAGCCCGCCCGTCACCTTGGACATTTCCTGGGCGGCTACCTCCCGCGCCTGGCGCTGCGCTTCGGAGACCGCCGCCACGATCATGTCCTGGAGCATCTCGAGGTCTTCCGCGCCGAACTCCTCGCCCAGCGCCTCCCGCCGGATCTGGAGCGACTGCAGGACACCGCTTCCGTTGACCACCGCGGTGACGGCGCCGCCCCCCGCCGTGGCCTCGACGCGCCGGTTCTTCAGTTCCTCCTGGGCGCGGGCGACGTCGGCCTGCACCTTCTCCAGCTGCTTCATGAGACGGTTGACGTTGAAGCTCATGCTCTCGCCTCCTCCCCGGGACGGCTGCGCCGGCGGCGGTCTGCCGGTTCCACCTGCTCCCGGATCTCCTCGCGGACGCGCACGTCCGGGCCCAGCTTCTCCAGCACCTGCCGGACCGCGGGCGCCAGCCCCGTCTCCGGCTCCGCCTCCTCCAGGCGGCTCTTGATGGCCAGTCTACGCCCCAGCAGCTCGCTGAGGACCTCCTCCAGCATCTCGCGCTGCGGCGTCTCCGCCAGCTGCTGGCAGTGGAACTCGTAGAGAGGCGGGAACTCCAGCACCAGCGCGTCCCCTTGGATCCCCCCCAGCTTCGCCGGATCCAGGAAGGCCGCCAGCTTGGCGGAACGCCGCCGCGCCCGGCGGACCACCTCGGGCCAGATCTCCTCCACCCGCCGGAGGTCGATCTCGCCGGCGGCCGGCGCCGCCGCCTGTGCGGGGCTCCCGGGCGCAGCGCCCCGGCGGGTTTCGTCCGGCTTGTCCTCCGGCTCGTCCCGCTCGTCGGTGCTGGCCCGCCCGGAGGGCTTGGCCGGCTCCGCCGGCCGGGGGGATGCGCCGCCCCCCGCCACCGGGCCCTCCGGATCGGCCCCCGTCTGCTCCAGCGGGCCACCCGCCGGCGCCAGCGGGTGGCCCGCCCGCTCCATGGCCGCCAGGAGGCCCAGCTCGAAACGCGCCCTGGGTCGCGCCGCCCAGCGCATCTCTCCCTCCAGGTCGGCCAGCGCCTCCAGGGTGGCCAGGAGCGTCTCCGCCCGCCAGGGGTGCGATTCCTGCGCTCCGGGCGCCGCAGCCGTCCCGGACCGCGCCGGGCCCGGTGCCGGCGCCGCTGCCGCAGCCTGGTTCCCCTCCAGCAACCGGAGCAGTTCCTCGCGCAGATAGGCGGTCAGATCGAGGAGGACCTGGCGGAAGTCCTTGCCCTCCTGCGCCAGCTCCCGCACCGTGGCCAGGAGACCGCCGGCGTCCCCCCGGGCGAGCGCGCCGGAGAGCGCCTCCAGCGCCTGCGAGGGAGCCGTCCCGAGGACGGCGGCCACGTCGTCGACGGTCCGGGCGCCCGCCGCGAGGCACTCGTCCAGCAGGCTGAGGGCGTCGCGCAGCCCGCCCTCGGCGTAGCGCGCGACGGCGGCCAGCGCCGCCGGCTCCATGGACGCACCCAGGCTCTCGGCGACGTGGGCCAGGTGCCGGGCGATCCGCTCTTCCTCGATGCGATGGAAATCGAAGCGCTGGCAGCGGGAGAGGATGGTGACCGGCACCTTCTGCGGCTCGGTGGTGGCGAGGACGAAGAGCGTGTGCGCCGGCGGCTCCTCCAGCGTCTTCAGGAAGGCGTTGAAGGCGTCGGGCGTCAGCATGTGCGCCTCGTCGATGATGTAGACCTTCCGCCGTCCCTCCACCGGCGCCAGGTGGACGCGCTCGAGGAGCTCGCGCATCTGGTCGATGCCCCGGTTGGAGGCGGCGTCGATCTCCACCAGATCGAGGAAGGAGCCCTCCAGCGCCTCGGCGCACGGGCGGCAGGCGTTGCACGGTTCGCCTTCCTCGGGACGGAGGCAGTTGACCGCGCGGGCGAGGATCCGCGCCACCGACGTCTTGCCGGTCCCGCGCGGGCCGGCGAAGCAGTAGGCGTGCGCCACGCGCCCCTCGGCCACGGCGCGGCGGAGCGCCCGCACCACGTGCTCCTGGCCCACGACCTCGGCGAAGGTGCGCGGCCGCCACTCGCGATACAACGCACGGTACTCGCCCGTTCTCGCCGCCCCCGGTATACCAGGATAGTAGAAATCGAGGCTCCCGGACGGGAGCCTCGCCTGCGAAAAGATGCGCAAAGGGCGGCCGTGCAACCGCCTTTGACCTGGTCGCTCCGGGCGTCGTCCGGTCGCCGGCTCCGACCCGGCACCCCTGCGGCACCCGCCCTGACCCGCTTACCGCTGCTTCCTTCCGGACCTGACGGGGTTCACGGGTGGACGTCGCGCAGGACCCGATCCTCAACACCACGTGCCGGACCCGGACCCCACAGCGCCAGGCCGGGGGCGGTCTTCAGCCCCGCTGAAGCGGATTGCGGGTACAGGGCACCGCTACCTCCCCGCCTAGCACGGCCAAAGCGCAACTGGATTCTGGCGGAAGGGGTGGGATTCGAACCCACGGTACGGTCTCCCGTACACACGCTCTCCAGGCGTGCCAGATCAACCACTCCTGCACCCTTCCGAAAAGAGCTGGCGGAGGGGGTGGGATTCGAACCCACGGTGGCTCGTCACCACACGGCTTTTCGAGAGCCGCACCTTAAACCGCTCGGACACCCCTCCGCGAAGATCCGGCGGCCTCGACCCGCGAGCGGTCTTGTCGTGGAGCGCTCCCGCTCCGGGCGGTCTCGCTCCCGGCCGATGCTGGTTGGTGCGCCCGGGGGGACTCGAACCCCCGACAGACAAGGTTTAGGAAACCTCCGCTCTATCCTTCTGAGCTACGGGCGCACGCCCGCTGACCCACACGCTCCTGGCACCCTATTAGGCTAGCACGGCGCCCGACCTCCAACAACCGGGGATCCCGCGGGCGAGGCGGCCGCTTTTGCCACCTGTGGCCAGGCCGTCTCCGGTGCCCGGTCCCGGCCTGTCCGTGGCGGCGGCGGGTGGGCTTCCTGTCAGGTCGTGTCAACGCCGGCTTAGAATCGACCCGCTTGGCGCCGCCGGTTGGAAACTGACCCCCCTCGATCTCTGGCTCCTGGCTGACCCGGGCCCTGCACGGGGCGGGTGGCGGCGCCGCGCCCGCGCGGCCGGCCCCGCCCGCCCGCGCGCTACCGGCGGCTGCGGAAGAAGTCGCGGAGGAGCTCCGCCGCTTCCTCCGCCAGCACGCCGCCACGGATCTCCAGGCGGTGGTTGAGACGGGGGTCGTCGGCGATCCGCCAGAGCGTCCGCACCGCCCCGGCGCGGGGATCGGCGGCGCCGAAGACCAGGCGGTCGACCCGCGCCAGCACCAGGGCGCCCGCGCACATGGCGCAGGGCTCGAGCGTCACGTAGAGCGTCGTCCCCTCCAGGTGCCAGCGCCGGCGCCGGCCCGCCGCCGCCCGCAGGGCGACCACCTCGGCGTGGGCGGTGGGGTCCTGGTCGCGCTCGCGGCGGTTCTCCCCCGTGGCCAGCAGCCGGTCGCCCTCCACCAGCGCCGCGCCGACCGGGACGTCCCCCTCCTCCGCCGCCCGGCGCGCCGCCTGCAGGGCGACCCGCATCCACCGCAGGTCGCGCTCGAGCGCCTCCTCAGCCATGGAGGACGTCTGGATGGTCCCTCGCCTCCTCGGGAGCTGCGCGCGGGACGACCTGGGCCTCCGCTCCATCCGCCGCCCCGCGGCCCGTCGCCCGGCGCTCGCCGGTGCCCCCCGACGCCCGCGGCAGCCAGAAGAGGAAGCGACTTCCCCTCCCGACCGTGCTCTCCACCTCGATCCGGCCCCCGTGCGCGCGGACGATCGCCTGGGCGATGGCCAGGCCCAGGCCGGCGCCCTCGCTGGAGCGGGAGGGATCGCCGCGGTAGAAGCGGTCGAAGAGCCTCTCGCGCACCTCGGCGGGGATGCCCGGTCCGGTGTCGCGGACACTGGTCTCCACCCCCGCCCTTCCTCCGCGCACGACGCCCTGGCAGCTGAGTGTCACGCGACCGGGCGCGGGCGTGTAGCGGAGCGCATTGTCCACCAGCACCCAGAGCGCCTGCGCCAGCCGGTCGGGGTCGCCGCGGACGAAGAGCGGCCCGGGCGGCGCCTCGGCGGTCAGCTCCAGCCCGCGCTCCTCCGCCAGGGGCCGCGCCCTCCGCGCCACCGTGCGCAGGAGCTCCGCCGCGTCCACCGGCTCCCTGCGCAGCTCGAGCCGGCCTGCGTCCGCCCGCGCCAGCGTCAGCAGCCCTTCCACCAGGTTGGACATGCGCAGCGCCTCGTCCTGGATGTCGGCCACGATCTCCCGCTCTTCCTCGGCCCCCCGCTCCGCCAGCCGCTTGGCCAGCAGCTCGCTGTTGCCGCGGATGACCGCCAGCG
The DNA here is from genome assembly GCA_029961055.1 of Bacillota bacterium. Taxonomy (NCBI): domain Bacteria; kingdom Bacillati; phylum Bacillota; species Bacillota bacterium. Next base: position 36,927 of record JASBVM010000011.1, on the reverse strand, counting down.
GGGTGCGGAGCTCGTGCGAGGCGTCGGCGATGAAACTGCGCTGCTGCTCCCAGGCCTGCCGGATGGGCACCAGGGCGCGGCCCGCCATCAGGCTGCCCGCCGCCGCCGCCGCCAGCAGAGCCACCCCGGCGGCGCCCAGCAAGACCGTGAGGAGGCCGTGGAGCGTCGACGCGAGCGGCTCCGTCGGCCGCGCGGTCACCAGGAAGCCGGCCACCCGGCCCCCCGCCTCCCGGATCGGGGCGCCGTACAGGCGGATCGACCCCTGCCGCAGGGAGACCGTCTCGAAGCCCGCCTGGCGCCAGGAACCGACCGAGCGGACGGCCCCCTCGGTCACCAGGCTGCTCGCGCCCGGCGAGCCCGCCAGGAGTCGCCCGTCTGGCCCGAGCAGGAGCGTCGTGCTGGTCACGAAGCCCAGGTGCTCCTGTTCCAGGGGTAGGGCGGGGACGCTCTCCTCGCGGTCGGCCTCGCCGTTCTCCTCCGGCTCCCCGGTCTCGCCGGGCAGCTCGCGTTCGCCCAGCTCTCCCGGATGGCCGAGCCGCCAGGCGTCGCCCGCCCAGCGCAGCCCCAGCGACTCGCCGGCGCGCCGGTTCTCCAGGAGCAGGCCGCGGTCCATCTCGCCGACCAGGGTCCGCTCCGCGGCCAGGTAGATGCCGCCCACGAAGAGGAGCAGGACCAGCGCCAAGGTCCCCACGTGCCAGAGGGTCAGCCGCCTGCGGACGCGCTCGAACATCTCAGTCCCGCCCGCCCGGCTCCAGCCGGTAGCCCAGCCCCCGCACGTTGCGGATGGCGAAGGCGGGCGCCAGCGGCTCCAGCTTCCTGCGCAGGAGGTAGAGCACGCTGTCGACGCTCTGCTCGCCCACCACCTGGGGGTCGTCCCAGGCCTGGCGCAGGATCTGCCCCCGGCTCAGCACCTGCCCCGGGTGCCGGAGGAAGCACTCCAGCACCGCCGCCTCCCGGACGGTCAGGCGGACCTCCTCGGAACCGCCGTCCCTGCGCCGCACGGTGCGCAGCTCGGGATCGAAGAGGAGGCCGCCCGCCTCCATCTCCCGCGCTTCCTGGGACTGGCGGAGCGGCCGGAGGATCCGGCGTTCGAGCGCCCGCACCCGCGCCGCCAGTTCCTCCAGCGAGAAGGGCTTGGTCAGGTAGTCGTCGGCGCCGGCGTCGAGACCGGCCACCCGGTCGCTGACGGCGTCGCGGGCGGTCAGCATGAGGATGGGGATGGCGCCCGCCGGGCCCGGCTCCTGGCGCAGCGTCCTGCAGAGCGAGAGCCCGTCCAGTCCGGGCAGCAGCCAGTCGAGGATGAGGAGGTCGTAGCCGCCCCGCCGCGCCTGCTCCAGACCCGTCCAGCCGTCGTGGACGCAGTCGGCGCTGTGGCGGACCTCCTCCATGGCGCGGCAGAGGAGCCTGGCCAGTCTCGGCTCGTCTTCCACCACCAGGATGCGCACCTTTCTCGCCGGCCCCCCGATCTCCGGATCTCTTCCCGTCCCCGGGTCGTCTTCCTATCACGATACCGCCCGCTGGCGGCGGACGGGTGGAGTGTGTCACCATGGGAGCGTTCCGCCCGCTTCGGAGGCGGCTCCGTGACGGCTATCATGACGGCTGGGAGAGGATAGGCGTGGAAGCTGGGAAGCTCCAGGCGGTCTGGTCGGCCGGGGACGGGCAGGCCGACCTCCTCATCCTGACCGCGGGCTACGGCGGCGGCCACCGGCAGGTGGCCCTGGCCGTGGCCGAGGCGGTGGCCGAGCTGGAGCCGGCTCTCTCCTTCCAGGTGCTCGACTTCTTCCAGGCCTACTCGCCGCTCTACGCGCGCTTCACCCGCTTCAGCTACGTCACGGCGGTGCGCCACTTCCCGCGCGCCTACGGCTGGTTCTACCGGGCCTCCTCGCGCGTCGCGGAGCAGGCGGCGCTCCGCGAGGCGCTCACGCGCCTCGGCTGGCGGCGCATGCTGGAGATCGTGGCGTCGGCCCGCCCCAGCGTCCTGGTCCACACCTTCCCGCAGACGGCCGCCATCCATTCCGCCCTGGCCCGGCGGGGGCGGCTCCGCGATCTCTCGTTCTACACGGTGGTGACCGACCACACCGACGGCCCCGAGTGGATCTACCCCGGGACCGATGGCTACTTCGTCAGCTCGCCCGCCATCGCCCAGGGACTCGTCCGGCGCGGCGTCGAAGCGGGGCACGTCCACGCCACCGGCATCCCCCTCCGGCGCGCCTTCCTGCACCTGCCCGAGAGGGCCGCCGCCCGCGCCGGCTTCGGGCTGGATCCGGGCCGTCCCGTGCTCCTGCTCACCGGCGGCGCGCTGGCCACCCTGTCCGGCCTCCCCGAGCTCCTGGCGCGGATCGACCGCCTGCCGGCCGACTTCCAGCTGCTCGCGGTGGCCGGCGACGATGCCGCCGCCCAGCGCCACCTGCGCCAGGAAGCGCGCCGCATGCGCCACCCGGTCCGCGCGGTCGACCTCCTCCCCGACCTGGCCGCGGCCATGAGCGCGGCCGACCTGGTGATCACCAAGGCGGGCGGCGTCACCACCTCGGAGGCGCTGGCCGCCGGCCGCCCGCTCCTGCTGGTCCCCCCCGTCCCCGGCCAGGAGGCGGTCAACGCCGCCTACCTGGCCCGCCACGGGGCGGCGCTCGTCGCCCGCGACGCCCCCGATCTGGTCGCTCGCCTGGAGCTTCTGCTTCGCCGTCCCGAGGAAGCGGACCGGCTGGCCCAGGCCGCCCGCCGCCTGGGACGGCCCGCCGCCGCCCTGGACGTGGCTGCGGTGCTGACACGGGACCCCAGGCTGGCCCGGGCACGGTCGGCGCGGGCCGCTGCGCCCTCGAGGTGAGGCCCGGCCGTGGAGATCGCCCGGATCGTCCGCGCCATCGCCAAGCCCTCCGTGCTCGCCTATCTTGTGACCGTGGCCGCCGTCGAGTTCGTCCGCGGCGCGCTCTACATCACGTTCCTGCCCACCTACCTGCCCGGCCTGGGCGTGACCACGGCGGAGGTCGGCCTGGTCATCGCCACGCAGTACATCGCCGACAATCTTTTCAAGGCCTGGGAGGGGAGCATCATCGATCGCCTGGGCCCCTGGCCCATCCTGCTCCCCGGCTTCCTGCTGGCCGCGCTGGGCGTGCTCGTCCTCTCGCGCTCCCACAGCCTGCCGGCGCTCCTCCTGGGCTCCCTCGCCTACGGGTTGGGCGCGGCCGGCACCTGGCCGGCCGCGATGTCGGGCATCAGCGCGGCGGCGCCGGAGGAGCTCCGCTCCACCGCCCTCAGCTCCATCTTCGTCGCCTGGCTGGCCGGCGGCGGGCTGGGTCCCATCCTGGTCAACTACATCCCCGACCGCTGGGTCTTCCCGGTGCTCGGGGCCGTGATCCTGGTCCCGCTGGCGGTGGCGCTCGCCCACCTGCGCTCGCTCCGCTACCGCGGCGTCGACTGGAGGCGGGTGGAGTGGATCGGTACCACCGTGCGGCGCGTGGCGCCGCTCATCGGGCGCGCCTGGCCGGTGCTGCCGGGGATGTTCCTTCAGACCTTCGCCGTCGGGCTGATCCTCCCGGTGATGGCACCCTTCGCCCGCCAGCAGTTCCACATCTCCGGACCCGAGTACGCCTGGCTGATGATGGCCGGCGGGCTGGTCGCCGTCCTCGTCCTGCTCCCCGCGGGATGGCTCGCCGACCGCCTCGGCCCCCGTCCGGTCCTGCTGGCCGGTCTCCTGATCGCCTCCGCCTCGCTGGTCTTTCTGGCCAGCCGGAGGACGCTGGGCCAGGCGCTCCCCGCGGCCGTCCTGCTCGGCGGCGGCTACGCGCTCGTCCTGCCCTCCTGGAACGGGCTGATGACGCGCATCGCCCCGGACAGCGACCGGGGCGGCCTCATGGGCTTCTTCATGACGGTCGAGGGGGCCGGGGTGGCGCTGGGTTCCGCCCTGGGAGGCGTCCTGGGCACGCTCTTCGGTCTCCACCTGCCGCTCTACGCCACCTGCAGCGTGCTGCTGGCCATGATCGTCGTCTACTTCTTCCTGCCGGTGGAGCGCTTCGCGCTGCCGCCGGAGGAGTTTCCCGGGAAATGAATTCGTCCGCGCGGCCTGGCGGGCGGAAAAAAGGCCGCAGCCCGGCGGGCTGCGGCCTGCGACGTTCCATTGGTGGTGCGCCCAGGAGGATTTGAACCCCCGGCCTACTGGTCCGTAGCCAGTCGCTCTGTCCACTGAGCTATGGGCGCACGGAAGGCTCAACTCTGGCGGAGAGGGCGGGATTCGAACCCGCGGAGGACTTGCGCCCTCAACTGCTTAGCAGGCAGCTACCTTCAGCCACTCGGTCACCTCTCCAGTGCAACTCCGTATGCTAGCACTCGCGCCCCCGCCTGGCAACCGGCTCATACCCCCGCAGTCCGCCGAATAGGAAGCCTCCTGGAGGCGAGGCGGCCGTGCTCGGTCTCGAGCCCTACGTCGGCGCCATGGTCCTGATGCGCCTGATCTCGGCCGGCATCGAGTTGACCGGCGCCACGCTGATGGCGCACTACAACCGCGTCGAGGCGGCTCTCCGTGTCAACGCGCTGCTGGGCATGGCGGGACCGCTGGTGCTTCTCACCGTCACCGCCATCGGCGTGGCCGGCATCGCCGGCGAGATGCCGCTCTGGCGGATCGGTGTCATCTTCCTGGGCGTCGCCCTGATCCTCTTCGGCGTCCAGCACTGATCGGGTGTCCGGCGTCGGGCCCGGCGGGCGCCGCTCCCACGAGGAAGTACGCTCAACGCTCCCGCTCGGGCGTCTCCGGCGCGCCCGGGTTGCCCGGTCGCGTCAGGTCGCGCCCGACCAGGAGGTGGTACTCCCGTTCGTGCCCTCCCTTGGGCTGGTAGCCGAAACCCTTCGCTTCGATCACGCGGACCACGGGGTCGAGCTGGTGGGCGTCCGCCGCCTCCAGCAGCAGGTCGAGCCGGTCGTCCTCCTCCATCCGGTCCAGCGCCTCCGCCACCCTGGCCGGATCGCGCTCCGGATCGACGCGGGGGCCCAGGCGGAGCCGGATCTCACCCACGAGCGAACGCACCTCCGGCCCCAGTCTGCCCCGGGTTCGGACCACCCATGAGCCGCGCCGGCCGGGCGCGCCACCGGGCCGATCCTCTCTCCTTCCTCCGGCGGCCAGGTCACTCCGCGATCTCGGCCGGCCGGCCGCCCGTCAGCCGAAGCAGCTCCGCCGCCGTCACGGGGAAGACGGCGCGCGGCGTCCCGGCGGCGGCCCACAGAGTGGCCTCGCCGTCTGCGACGAGGCTCTGGTCGATCACGGTAGGAAGCGGCCGGGCATGGCCCACCGGCGGCACCCCGCCCACCGGGAAGCCGGTCACCTGCTTGACCGTTGTGGCGTCGGCGCGTCGCACGTCGTCGGGTTCGCGCCCGAGAAGAACGGCCAGCGCCCGCGCGAGCTTCGCCTCGTCGACGCGGTGGGCCCCCGAGACCAGGGCGAGGACCGGCTGGCCGTCGGCCAGCCAGAGGAGGCTCTTGACGATGCGGTCGACCGTCGTCCCCACAGCCTCCGCGGCCTCGCGGGCGGTGGCGGTCGACTCCGTCGTCTCCCGCACCGCGGGATCCACGCCGGCCGCCCTCAGCGCCGCCAGGACCCGCTCCACGTTGGCGTGCATGGCGGCTGCCTCCCCCCCCGCCCGGGGAACGCTCTCCGAAAGTCTGGATCCTGGCGCAGAGCCTGGCGGAGAGGGTGGGATTCGAACCCACGAGGAGCTTCGAGCCCCTGGCGGTTTTCAAGACCGCTCCGTTCAACCGCTCCGGCACCTCTCCGGAAAGCCGGGTCGAGCAAGAGTCTAGCACAGCCTGCCCGGCGCGGGCGGCCGGCCTGTCGCCTCAGGCAGGCGGGGCGATCCGTTCCTGGCCGCGCATGTAGGGACGGAGCACGGCGGGGATGGTGACGGAGCCGTCCGCTTCCTGGTAGTTCTCGAGGATGGCGGCGAAGGTGCGGCCGACCGCCAGGCCGGAGCCGTTGAGGGTGTGGACCAGCTCCGCCTTGCTCTCCGGCGTCCGGCGGAACCGGATGTTGGCGCGGCGGGCCTGGAAGTCGGTGAAGTTGGAGCAGCTGGAGATCTCCACGTAGCGGCCGTAGCTGGGCATCCAGACCTCCAGGTCGATCTTCTTCGCCGCCGTGAAGCCCAGGTCGCCGGTGCACATCTGGAATTCGCGGTAGGGCAGCTCCAGCGCCTCCAGCACTTCCTCCGCGTCGCGGATGAGCGAGCGGAGCTCCTCCTCGGAGCTCTCGGGGGTGACGAACTTGACCAGCTCCACTTTGTCGAACTCGTGCTGGCGGATCAGCCCGCGCGTGTCGCGCCCGGCGGCGCCGGCCTCGGAGCGGAAGCAGGCGGTGTAGGCGCAGTGCTTGATCGGCAGCCGGGCGCCGTCGAGGATCTCGTCGCGGTAGAGGTTGGTCACCGGCACCTCGGCGGTGGGCACCAGCCAGAGGTCGTGGCCCTCCACCTTGAAGGCGTCCTCGGCGAACTTGGGCAGCTGGCCGGTCCCGGTCATGCTGGCGCTGTTGACCAGGAAGGGCGGGTAGATCTCGCTGTAGCCCTGGCGCTCGATGTGCAGGTCGAGCATGAACTGGATGAGCGCGCGCGCCAGGCGCGCGCCCGTACCCTTGTAGACGACGAAGCGCGAGCCGCTGATCTTGCTCGCCCGCTCGAAGTCCAGGAGGCCCAGGCGGGACCCCAGCTCCCAGTGGGGAAGCGGCTCGAAGCCGAACCCGCGCACCTCGCCCACGCGCCGGAGCTCCACGTTGCCCGACTCGTCCGGCCCCACCGGTACGTCCGGCGCAGGAAGGTTGGGGATGGCCAGGAGCGCCGCCTGGATCCGGTCGGCCTCCTCCCGCACCCTCGCCTCCAGCTCCTTGATCCGCGCGCCCACCCCGCGCATCTCGGCCACCAGCTCGTCCGCCGGCCGGCCCTCGCGGCGCCGGCGCCCGACCTCCTCCGAGACCCGGTTGCGGGTGGCGCGGAGCTCCTCCAGCTCGGCCAGGTGCTGCCGCCAGCCGCGATCGGCGTCGAGGAGCTCGTCCAGCGGCGCCTCCTCGACCCCCTTGGCGCGCATGCCGGCGCGCACCTCCTCCGGATGCTCCCGTACCCAGCGCAGGTCGAGCACGCCCTATCCCCCTCCCGACGATCCGCCGACCACTCGCCAGAGCTCGTCACCCCGCGGCGGCTCCAGGTCGGCCCAGCCCTCCCCCTGCCGGATCCGCAGGCCGGCCGCCCGCTCGCGGACGCGCCCGATGCGCGCGGCGGGAATGCCTGCCTCCCGCAGGCGGTCGACCAGCGGCCCCGCCTCCTCCCAGGCCAGGCCGATCAGGAGGCTGCCGCTCGAGATCAGCCGGTAGACGTCCAGGCCGAAGTGCCGGCAGAGGCGCTCCACGTCCGGCGGCACCGGCACGGCCTGGGGATCCAGCTCCAGCCCGACGCCCGAGGCGGCCGCCATCTCGTAGGCGGCGCCCCAGACGCCGCCCTCCGTCACATCGTGCATCGCCCGGCTTCCCGTCGCCAGCGCGATCCTGGCCGCCGGCACGATGCTGATCCGTCGCCGCAGGTCGAGGAGGCGCCGCCAGGCTTCCTCGCCGAGGGCGGCCCGCACCTCCCCCGCCCGGTCGGCGGCCAGGATGGCGGCGCCTTCGGTCCCGGCCGCACCCGCCATCACCAGCGCGTCACCGGGCTCGAGCGCCCCGGCGTGAACGTCCCGCTCGCGCGGGCGCCGGCCGAGGACGGTGGCCGAGAGGATCGGCCGCGGCAGGCCCGGGGTGACCTCGGTGTGCCCGCCGCCGATGGCCAGCCCCACCTCCTCCGCCGCCCGCTGCGCGCCGGCCATCAGCCGCTCCACCAGGGCCGGGCCGCTTCCTTCGGGGAGGAGGAGCGTCAGCAGGACCAGCACCGGTTCGGCGCCGGCGGCGGCCACGTCGTTGGCGGAGACGTGGACCGCCAGCCAGCCGGCGTCCGCCTCGGCCGCCGTGATCGGGTCGGTGGAGGCGACCACCAGGTCGCCGCCCAGGTCGAGGACGGCGGCGTCCTCGCCCGTCGCGCCGCCGCGGAGGAGCTCGGCGCGCTGCGCACCCCGGTACCGGAGCACGTGCCGCTCCAGCAGATCGAGAGGAAGCTTGCCCGCGGCCAGGCCGGCCCTCTCCCCGCCCGTCGCGCTCACCGGCTCACCGCTCCCCGCCGTTCGCCTCGTCGGACTCGATGCGGGCGACGGCCACCAGCTGGTCGCCCGGCCCCAGCCGCATGAGGCTGACCCCCTGGGTCATGCGGCCGAGGCGGGGCACGTCGTGGACCGGGTAGCGGATGAGGACGCCCTGGGCGCTGATAGCCATCACCTCGTCCTCCTCGTGGACCACCAGCGCCCCGGCCACCTGCCCGTTCCGGCGGGTGGGCCGGATGGCGTGGACACCCATGCCGCCGCGGCCCTGGCGGCGGAACTGCTCCAGCGGCGTCCGTTTGCCGAAGCCGTTCTCCGTCACCACCAGCAGGTCGGCTGCCGGGTCGACCACGGCCATGGCGATCACCCGGTCGCCCTCCGCCAGGCGGATGCCGGTGACCCCCCGGGCGGTCCGCCCCATGGGCCGGACGTCGGCGAGGGAGAAGCGGATGGCGGCTCCGCCACGGCTGGCCAGAAGCAGGTCGGCCGGCTCCTGCGCGCGCGCCACGGCGATCAGCTCGTCGCCCTCGTCCAGGCCCAGGGCCACCAGCCCGGCCCGCCGGGCGGAACCGAACTCGCGCAGCGCCGTCCGCTTGATCACGCCGTTGCGCGTCGCCATCACCAGGAAGTCCCCTTCCTCTGCCTCCTCCTCCTCGAAGGAGGGGACGGTGACCACGGCCGTGATCCCCTCGCCGCCCTCCAGGGGCACCAGGTTGACCACCGCCGTCCCCCGGGCGGTCCGGCTCGCCTCCGGGATCTCGTACGCCTTGACCGGGTAGACGCGCCCGCGGTTGGTGAAGAAGAGCACCCAGTGGTGGGTCCGGGTGACGAAGAGGTGCTCCACGAAGTCCTCATTCCGCACCGAGGTGCCGGCGATGCCGCGGCCGCCGCGGTGCTGGCTCCGGTAGCTGCCCAGCGGCTGCCGCTTCACGTAGCCGAAGTGGGTGACGGTGACCACGCACTCCTCGTCGGCGATCAGGTCTTCCTCGTCGAACGCGGCCTCGCCGGCGACGATCTCCGTCCGCCGGGCGTCGCCGTACTTCTCCCGGATCTCGCTCAGCTCGTCGCGGATGACGCCCAGGAGGCGCTGCTCGTCCGCCAGGATGGCGCGCAGCTCGGCGATCCGCTGCAGCACCTCGCGGTACTCGGCCTCGATCTTCTCCCGCTCCAGGCCGGTCAGCCGCTGCAGCCGCATGTCCAGGATCGCCTGGGCCTGCTTCTCGCTCAGGCCGAAGCGGGCCATCAGCCCGTCCCGGGCCTCCTCCACCGTGCGGGAGCCGCGGATCAGGGCGACGATCTCGTCGATGTGGTCCAGGGCGATGCGCAGGCCCTCCAGGATGTGCGCCCGCTCCTCGGCGCGATCGAGCTCGAAGCGGCTCCGGCGGCGGATCACCTCTTCCTGGTGGGCCAGGTAGAGCTCCAGGATCTCCTTGAGGTTGAGGATGCGGGGTTGCTGGTCGACCAGCGCCAGCAGGATGATGCCGAAGCTCTGCTGCAGGGCGGTCGCCTTGTACAGCTTGTTGAGGACCACGTTGGCGTTGGCGCCCCGCTGGAGCTCGATGACGATCCGCATCCCGTTCCGGTCGGTCTCGTCGCGGAGGTCGGAGATGCCCTCGATGCGGCGCTCGCGGACCTCCTCGGCGATCTGCTCGATCAGCTTCGCCTTGTTGACCTCGTAGGGCAGCTCCTCGACGACGATCTGCTGCCGGTCACCCTTCCCCGTCTCGACGTGGGCCCGCGCGCGCAGCGTGATGATGCCGCGCCCGGTCTCGTAGGCCTGGCGGATGCCCTGCCGGCCGACGATCAGCGCCCCGGTGGGGAAGTCGGGGCCGGGGATGCGGCGCATCAGGTCGGCCACGTTCAGGGAGCGGTCCTCGATCAGCGCCAGGACCCCGTCGATCACCTCGCGCAGGTTGTGCGGGGGGATGTTGGTGGCCATGCCGACGGCGATGCCGGCCGAGCCGTTGACCAGCAGGTTGGGGAAGCGGGCCGGCAGGACCACCGGCTCCTTCTCGTCCCCGTCGAAGTTGGGGACGAAGTCCACCGTCTCCTTCTCCAGGTCGCGCAGGAGCTCCATGGCGATCGGCGCCAGGCGCGCCTCCGTATAGCGCATGGCGGCCGGCGGGTCCCCGTCCACGGAGCCGAAGTTGCCGTGCCCGTCGATGAGCGGATAGCGCATGGCGAAGTCCTGGGCCATGCGGACCAGCGCGTCGTAGACGGCCGCGTCGCCGTGCGGGTGGTATTTGCCCAGCACGTCGCCCACCGTCCGCGCCGCCTTCTTGTACGGCTTGTCCGGCGTGTTGCCCGCCTGGCGCATGGCGTAGAGGATCCGCCGGTGCACGGGCTTCAGGCCGTCGCGGACGTCGGGCAGCGCACGGTTGACGATCACGCTCATGGCGTAATCGATGTAGGACTGCTTCATCTGCTCGGTCAGGTCGACGGGTACGACGTTGCCGATCTCTGCCACTCCGGCTCCTCCTGCTTGTCAGCTAGCCGATCGTGTCCAGGTTCTGGACCTCGTGCGCGTGCTCCTGGATGAACTCCCGCCGCGGGGCCACCTCGGCGCCCATCAGGATGCTGAAGATCTGGTCGGCCTGGATGGCGTCCTGCAGGGTGACGGCCAGGAGCGTCCTCCGGGTGGGATCCATGGTGGTGGACCAGAGCTGTTCGGCGTCCATCTCCCCCAGGCCCTTGTAGCGCTGGGGCGGTTCCACCGCCTCCCAGCCTCCCAGCTGGGCGATGATCCGGTCGCGCTCCGCGTCGGAGTAAGCGTAACGGGGCTGCCGGTCCTTCCCCCGCTTCGGGACGATCTGGTAGAGGGGCGGCTGGGCGACGTAGACGTAGCCGTGCTCGATCAGCGGCCGCATGTGCCGGAAGAAGAAGGTGAGCAGGAGCGTCCGGATGTGCGCGCCGTCCACGTCGGCGTCGGTCATCAGGATCACCCGGTGGTAGCGCGCCTTCGAGATGTCGAAGTCCTCGCCGATGCCGGTGCCGATGGCGGTGATCAGGGCGCGGATCTCCTCGTGGCTCAACACCCGGTCGAGCCGCGCCTTCTCCACGTTCAGGATCTTGCCGCGCAGGGGGAGCACCGCCTGGAAGCGCTTGTCTCTGCCCTGCTTGGCGCTGCCGCCGGCGGACTCGCCTTCCACCAGGAAGAGCTCCGCCTCCTCCGGATCGCGCACCGTGCAGTCGGTCAGCTTCCCGGGCAGCGCCGTCACCTCGAGGGCGCCCTTCCTGCGCGTCAGCTCGCGTGCCCGCCGCGCCGCCTCGCGCGCCCGCGACGCCGTCACCGCCTTGTCCAGGATGGCGCGGGCCGCGGACGGGTTCTCCTCCAGGAAGGCGGCCACGCCGTCGGCCACGACGGTGTCGACGATGGCACGGACATCGCTGTTGCCCAGCTTCGTCTTGGTCTGTCCCTCGAACTGCGGCTCGGGGAGGCGGACCGAGAGGATGGCCGTGAGGCCTTCGCGGACGTCCTCGCCGCTCAGGTTCTCCTGGCCTTCCTTGAGCAGTCCGAGCCGCCGGGCGGCGTCGTTGACCACCCGGGTCAGCGCCATCTTGAAGCCGGTCTCGTGCGTGCCGCCCTCCACCGTGTGGATGTTGTTGGCGAAGGAGTAGAGGGTCTCGCTGTACCCTTCGTTGTACTGGAGGGCGGCTTCCACGCTGACGCCCTCGCGCTGGCCGCTCACGTAGCAGACTCCCGGGTGCAGCGGCCCCTTTCCCTTGTTGAGCACCTGGACGAACGAGACGATGCCCCCCTGGAAGCGGTAGCGGCTGAGCCGCCCGGTCCGCTCGTCGTCCAGCTCGATGGCCAGCCCGCGATTGAGGAAGGCCAGCTCCCGCAACCGCTGCGCCAGCGTCTCGTAGTCGAAGGTCGTGCTCTCGAAGATGCTGGCGTCCGGCAGGAAGGTGATGGTCGTCCCCGTCTCGTCGCTCTCCCCGACCCGCCTCATCGGGCCGACCGGCTGACCCCGCTCGAAGCGCTGCCGGAAGACGCCGCCCTCCCGGCGGCTCTCCGCCTCGAGCCAGGCGGAGAGCGCGTTGACCACCGAGACGCCCACGCCGTGGAGGCCGCCCGAGACCTTGTACGCCTTGGAGTCGAACTTCCCGCCCGCGTGCAGCATGGTCAGCACGACCTCGAGGGTGGGCCTCTTCACCTTGGGGTGGATGCCGGTGGGGATGCCGCGCCCGTTGTCGCGGACCCGGACGCTGCCGTCGGCGCGCAGCGTGACGACGATGTGGTCGCAGAAGCCGGCCATGGCCTCGTCGACGCTGTTGTCGACCACCTCGTAGACCAGGTGATGGAGCCCCTGGGCGCCCGTGCTGCCGACGTACATGCCCGGACGGCGACGAACGGCCTCCAGACCCTCCAGCACCTGGATCTGGCTCTCGTCGTACCCGCCGTCCTCACGGCCGGCCGGATGGAGCAGATCGATCACGCTCTCCTCTGCCAATCCGACGCCTCCCCGCCCTCTCCGCCTTCTCCACCGTCTCCTCAGACGGCTCCGCGCACGCCCCTCTCCAGGCGCGCGCGGAGCGCCGCGCTGGAGAGAACCGAGGCGTAGAGCACGCCCTCCGCGGTCAGCACATAGCTCTTTGGCGCCTGCGCCTGCGCCTGGACCAGCCGTCCGCGGCGCCGGTGCGCCTCGACCATCCTCCGGAAGTCGGGCGACCCCCGGGCGCAGGCGGCGTCCAGGATCAAGACCAGATCACGCGCCCAGACCGTCATCCCGTCTCCCAGGTCCAGAATCACGTGACGCCCGTCCCCTTTCGCCGCCAGCGCCCGCCCGCGCCGCCGCCAGGCGCTCCCTCCTGCGCAGCTGCGCGCTGACCAGCCGCCGCCAGCGGTCGATCAGCTGGCGATCCACGCCCGCAGCCTCCAGCTCCCGCAGCGCAGCGGCTGCCTCCGGAAGAAGCTCTCCCTGGGTCGGGGAGGAGACCACCCGGCCGTCCCCGGCTTCCTCGTCCGCGGCGCCGTCGTGCCAGGCAGGCGAGACGTCGACGCGCAGGGATCGGATACCGCGCACGCCTCTGCGCTGCAGCTCGCGCAGGATGGCGCTCTTGTGGAAGGCGAGCTCGGTGGCCCAGCTGCCGTTCTCCGCCTCGACGCGGAGCACCGCGAACTCGATCCCTTCGGCCCGCGAATGACGGGCGAGCACCGGCCCCACGACCTCCGGCCAGAGGTCGAGGGCCCGGTAGGCCTCGATCCGCTTGCTCACGCCCAGCCGCCTCACCAGGTCGGCCAGGACGGCGCCCAGCTCAGCGGGCGGACGGCGATCGGTCACCGGCGGGCACCTCGCTGAGCGAGCCTGAAAAGACGCGAAACCATTTTACTCTTTCACTCCCCGCAATCTCCAGCAGCGAGCCCCCCGCTCCGGCCTGGCGCTCTTCCGCCACCGTCAGCCAGGCCTGCTCGACGTCCGGGAGGAGCAGCTGCAGCAGGCGCTGCCGCCTTTCGCCATCCAGTTCGGAGAAGACGTCGTCCAGGAGCAGGAGCGGTGACTCGCCCAGGCGCTGGCGCAGGAGGACGAACTGGGCCATGCGCAGCGCCACCGCCACCGTCCGCTGCTGCCCCTGCGAACCGTAGGAGCGCAGGTCGCGCCCGGCCAGGAGCAGGCGGAGGTCGTCCCGGTGCGGCCCGACCAGGGTGAAGCCCCTGGCCAGCTCCTCGGCCAGCCTCGCCTGCAGCGCCTCACGCAGGGCCTGCCGGAGGAGCTCGTCCGTCTCCGGCGCCTCCCGGGCCGTCGGCGCCCCGCCCGCCGCGATCCGCCGTCCCAGCTCCGGGACCGACGAGGCGTAGCGGACCTCCAGCGCGTCGTTGCCGGAGAGCGCTGCATGGAGCCGGCGCAGCGCGGGGACCAGCTCGGCCAGCAGGGCCAGGCGCCGGCGGAGGAGGCCGGCGGCGGCCGCCACGAAGGCCTCGTCCCAGCTTTCCAGCAGCAGGGCGGCGCTTTTCGTCGAGGCGCCGGCCCCCAGCCGCCGCAAGAGGGCGTTCCGCTGCCCGAGCGCCTTCCGCGTCGCCTCCAGGGAGGCGTCGTACGAGCGGCTCCACGCCCGCCCGACCTCGTCCAGGAAGCGTCGTCGCACGCTGGCCGGCCCCTGGGCGAGCAGCAAGTCCTCCGGCCGGAAGAGGACCACCGGCGTGCGGAAGGCGAGCTCCCCCAGCCGTGTCACCGGACGCCCGTCCACCTCGACCTGCTTCGCCTCCGGGGAGAGCCGGACGCCCACGGTCGAGCGGCGGCCCCCCACTTCCACCTCGGCGCCGACCCGCGTCTCGGTGCAGCCCTCACGCACCATCTCCGACTCCGCCCGCGCCCGCGGCGAGCGGCCCGAGAGCACGAGGAAGGCGGCCTCGAGAAGATTCGTCTTGCCCGCGCCGTTGGGGCCGACGAGCACGTCGACGCCCGGTGACGGGCGCCAGTCCAGGCTGGCGTAGTTGCGGAAGTCGGCCAGGAACAGTCGCTCAATCCGCAACGAGCAGCTCCTCGCTTCCGCCGTCCTCCCGCTCGACGAGAATGCGGTCGCCCGGGGACAGCTTCCTCCCGCGGCGCAGCTCGGGCTGCCCGTTCACCCGCACCCGGCCGGCCTGGATCAGCCGCTTGGCCTCCCCGCCCGTCTCCGCCATCCCCGCCCGCTTCAGGAAGGCCCCCAGCTCGATGGGCAGCCGCTCCACCGAAACCTTCCGCATGACCTCGCCCCGGCTCAGCTCGCGGTCCTCATGGGCATCACCACGTAGAAGAAGGAGCTGTCCTCGGGATCGCGCAGCCGAGCGGCCGAGAGCGGCCCGCTCATCTCCACCTGCACGCGCTCCCCCTCCAGCGCCTTCAGCCCCTCCATCCAGAAGCGCGGGTTGAAGGCGATCTCCAGCGGCTCCCCCTCCTCCAGCGGAGGAAGCGCCTCCCGCGCCCGCCCCAGCTCCGGTGCGTCGGCAGTGACCACCAACCGCCCATCCCCGAACTGGAGTTTGAGCGGTGCCTGCTCCCTGCCGCTCCCCAGCAGTGCCACCCGCTCGCAGGCGTCCAGGAGCTCCTGGCGGTCCAGCTGCCAGGTGGATGGGAAGTGAGCCGGGACCGCCGCCAGCACCTGGGGATAGCTTCCCTGGAGAAGGGAGGCCACGAAGTGGAAACCCTTCCCTCTGGCGTGCAGGCGCGTCCCGTCGCTGGCCACCTGGATCTCTTCCTCCGTCTCGCCAAGGCTCACCAGGACGTCCAAGCTCCTGGCCGGGACCACCAGCGCGCCGAAGTCGCCCGGCGCAGCTCCCGCGGCCTCGGCTGGAGCCGAGGCCGCGGCTGACTCCTCCGCGCCTCCCTCCTCGGCCGCCTCCTGGAAGACCTCCTGGCGCGCGATGCGGAAGCCATCGGTAGCCATGGCGGTGATCCGGGCTCTCCCCAGCTCGAGCAGGATGCCGGTCAGGATCGGCCTCGCCTGGTCCTGCGAGGCCGCGAAGACCGTCCGGCGAACCGCCCGGGCGAGGGCCGCGCCGGGGACGGAGACGGAGGCCGCCCCTTCGGGGAAGGCCCCGGGTCGCGGAAACTCCTCGGGGCTCATGCCCTGGATGACGAAGTCGGCATCGGGCCAGGCCAGGCGGAGCGCAAGCGCCTCTCCGGAGCTGGAGAGCTCCAGGTCGGTGGCGGGAGCCCGCCGCACCAGGTCGGTCAGGAAGCGCGCCGGCAGGACCGCCTCCCCCGGCTCTTCCACGCCGGCCGGAATGCCGAGGGTGGCGCTCATCTCCAGGTCGGTGGCGGTCACCTCCAACCATCCGTCCCGGGCGTGGAGCAGGACACCCGAAGCGATGGGCAGGGGACTCCGGGACGGGACGATGCGGCTGGCGGCCTGGAGAAGCCTGGCGAAGACGGGTTGGGCGAGACGGAATCGCACCGGTCGGACCTCCTTCGATGTTGCTGACTCGAATGAAACCGCTTCGTACTATGGAACCTGCTTCGTAGACGTAGTCGTAAGGGCTGTGGAGATGTGGAAAGCGGGTCCGAGCCCTCGTTGGCCCTCATTCCGGGCTGTGGACAACCTGTGGATGCGGGGGAGAACTTCTCCACTCTGTCCACCAGGAAGCGGACCCTCTCCTCTCCTCCCCATCTCGTCCACAGCCTCTCCCCACGCTTCCCCACAGTTCGTCCCCAAGGGTGCCGGAGCGGACGGATCACGCGCGGATCTGGCGGATCAGGTGGTCGATGGTCGAGGCCAGCGCCGGGTCGCGCCGGACGTCGGCCTCCACCTTGTTGCAGGCGTGGAGCACGGTGGTGTGGTCGCGCCCACCGAAGGCTTCGCCGATCTTCGGCAAGGAGGCGTCGGTCAGCTTCCTGCACAGGTACATGGCGATCTGGCGCGGGTAGGCCACCGCCCGGGTCCGCTTGTGCACCTTCATCTCCTGGGGGTCGAGGTTGTAGTAGTCGGCCACCACCTTCTGGATCGCGTCGATGGTAATCAGCTTCTCCGGTCGCGGGGCGACGAAGTCCTGAAGCGACTCCTTGGCCACGTCGAGGGTGAGCGGCAGGTGCTTGAAGGAGGTATAGGCCACCAGCCGGATCAGGGCCCCCTCCAGCTCGCGGATGTTGGTGCGGATGTTCTCCGCGATGTAGGTGAGGATGGCGTCGTCGATCTCGAGCTTGTCCGCCGCGGCCTTGGCACGGAGGATGGCCAGCCGGGTCTCGAAATCCGGCGGTTGGATGTCGGAGATCAGGCCCCACTCGAACCGCGAACGGAGCCGCTCCTCCAGGGTCGGAATCTCCTTGGGCGGCCGATCCGAGGAGACGATGATCTGGCGGTCGGCCTCGTGCAAGGCGTTGAAGGTGTGGAAGAACTCTTCCTGCGTGCTCTCCTTGCCTGCCAGGAACTGGATGTCGTCCACCAGCAGGACATCCACATTCCGGTAGCGGTTGCGGAATTCCACCGTCCTGCGGTCACGG
The DNA here is from genome assembly GCA_029961055.1 of Bacillota bacterium. Taxonomy (NCBI): domain Bacteria; kingdom Bacillati; phylum Bacillota; species Bacillota bacterium. The sequence continues at coordinate 19,861 of JASBVM010000011.1, read as the reverse complement.
ATCGCGTTGATCAGCTCGTTGGCGAAGGTTTCGGAGGAGACGTAGGCGACCCGGATCCCCGGATGCCTCTCCAGGGTCCGGTGGGCGACCGCCTGCATCAGGTGGGTCTTGCCGAGACCCGCCCCCCCGTAGATGAAGAGCGGGTTGTACGCCCTGGCGGGCGCATCCGCCACGGCCAGGGAGGCGGCATGGGCCAGACGGTTGGAGCTGCCGACGACGAAGGTCTGGAAGGTGTACCGGGGATTCAGGGGCTGGCCCACCACACCTCCCGTCTGGGCGACGTGCGCCTGGACCGCCGCCGAGAGCGCCACGGCCACCTCGTCCTCCGGGGAGGGCTCGGGCCGCTCGCCCGCGCCCTCCGGCGGCACGACGAACTCGAGACGGACCTCGCGCTGCAGGAGGTCGGTGAGCTGGCGTTGGAGGAGCATGGCCACGTGATCCTGCAGGTAATCCCGGGTGAAGCTGTTTCGCACGGCGAGGATCAGCGTGTCGTCGTGCAGCGCGATGGGCTCGGTCTCGCGGATGAAGTGGAATGTCGGGGCCGGGACGCTCTCCTCGAGGTTATGTACCGCCTGCGTCCATACCTGTGCGAGCGACTGCATCTTGCCAACCCCCGTCTGGATGGGCAATCGCCGCCACGAGCCGGGGACGGTCGCGCGGACGGCCTTCGCACCTATGCGGCGCTGGAGTGGTCGGCTGAACCGGACCTGCCGAAGTAAACGGATCAGGCGCGGGTGCTGCATGGTTATGTCACCGTATGCGGTAGGCACATGTTATCAACAGAGGTGTCCACAGCCTGTGCATACAACCAGCGGCATCACGAGCCCGTCCCGCCAGGTCGGCTTCCCCACGCTAGCAGAGGAGCCTCTGGCAGGCAAGGCCGGCCCGTTTCCGTCTCCGCCCGCCAGAAGGGTTCGGACTTGCCGAGCGGCGTTTGACTCGCCCACATGCGTTCGCCTATAATGCGCGCGGCCTGAAGCCGGCTCGGCAGGCGGGAACCCGTCTCGATCCTGCCGGGGACCTTGCGGTGCGCGGCGAGTCCCGCGTCTGCGATACGAACCAGGTTCGGTTCGCCTCCCGGGATCCCTGCCGAGGAGGTCGGAGGTGTGGAACGACATGAAGAGGACGTACCAGCCCAAGAGGTTGCACCGGCGTCGGGTCCACGGCTTCCGTGCGCGGATGCGGACGCGGGGCGGCCGGGAGGTTCTGCGGCGGCGGCGGGCCAAGGGCCGCCATCGCCTGACCGTGAGTTGAAGGAGGGCGGGCGCGGCCCGTGGGGGTCGCCTGGTCGGGCCACGCTCCGCAGGGTGGAGAGGATCGTGCGCCGGGAGCAGTTCCGGCGCGTTTTTGACTGCGGCATACAGGTCGTTGGCCGGCCGGCCGTGGTGTACACTGTGCCTAATGAGCTGGAGGTCAGCCGGCTCGGTATCGTGGTCAGCTCGCGTATCGGCCGGGCAGCCGCTCGCAACCGGGTGCGCAGGCGGCTGCGGGAGTGGGCCCGGCGCTCGTGGCACCGGGTGCGGCCGGGTCACGATATCGTCATCGTGGGCCGTCGGGCTACCCGCGAGATGTCTTATCCGGGCTTTGCAGCGGAGATGGCGAGGCTCTTCAGCGCACTGCAACTGTGGGGAGACGAGGGCGAGGACAGATGCTCGCAGCCGGGACCCGTCGAGTGAGCGGCAGGGCTCAGAAACTCCTGGTAGGCGCCATCCGCTTCTACCAGAGATGGATCTCGCCGCTCAAACCTCCGAGCTGTCGGTTCACGCCCACCTGCTCGGAGTACGCGGTGGAGGCAGTCCAGAAGCACGGCGCCGCGAAGGGATCCGCGCTGGCGGCTTGGCGCGTGGTCCGGTGCGGACCCTGGTCGCCGGGCGGTTACGATCCCGTGCCCTGAGGGCGTCGTCCCCCGGGAGGTGGCGCATGGAGCGCCCTTCCTCGTAAGGAGGTTTCTGGTTGGCAGTCTGGGACGCGTTGCTCGAGGCTTTCCGGGCGGCGCTGACATTCCTGGCCTCCGTGGCCGGCAGCTACGGCGTCGGCATCGTCCTGTTGACCCTGCTGGTCCGCGGGATCCTCTGGCCGGCCACCTGGCCGTCCATGGTCTCCTCGCGCAAGATGCAGGACCTCCAGCCGAAACTGGCCGACCTGCAAAAGAAGTACAAGAACAACCCCCAGAAGCTGAACGAAGAGACGATGAAGCTCTGGCGGGAGCACGGGGTGAACCCCGCGTCCGGCTGCTTCCCGTTGCTCCTGCAGTTGCCCATCCTCTGGGCGCTCTATGAGACGCTGCGCCGGTTCGACTTCTCGCACGCCTCCTTCCTCTGGATCAGCGCGCTGTCCCGCCCGGATCCGTTCTACGTGCTTCCGATCCTGACAGCTCTGACGACCTTCCTGCAGAGCTGGGTGATGCTGCGCAACTCGCCGGGGATGTCGGGCCAGGCAGGTCAGCAGCAGCGCATGATGATGTACCTGATGCCGCTCCTGATGGGCTGGATCACCCTCAACCTGCCTGCGGGGCTGGGCCTCTACTTCGTCGTCTCCAACATCTTCAGCGTCTTCCAGGCGGCGATGGTGCCTCGGGTGGTCAAGCGTACGACGGAGAGGGGATGAGCCTTTGCGGTCGGTGGAAGTGACGGCGCCGAGCGTGGACGAGGCGGTCTCCATCGGCCTGATTCGATTGGGTGGCGTAGGACACCGGGACGTGAAGGTAGAGGTTCTGGAGGAGCCGGGCGCGGACGGCGGAACGGCCGCGCCGGGCGATGCCAAGCAGGCCCGTGTCCGGCTGACGCTGGCCATGGACAAGGCGCTCGCCGCCCAGCGCTTCCTCTCGCGGGTCGCCCTGCTCTACGGTTGCACGGGGACCTCGGTGGTGGTGGTCCGGGAGGAGGAGCGGATCGTTCTGCAGCTGCGGGGACGGGATGCAGGCGAGCTGATCGGCTTCCACGGGCAGACGCTGGATGCGCTCCAGACACTGACCAACACGGTGGCCACCCAGGCCTCCGGGGACAGGACGCCGCTGGTCCTGGACGCGGTCCAGTACCGCGAGCGGAGAAGCGTCCACCTCAAGCGGATGGCGCGCCAGGCGGCCGAGCAGGCGGTGGAGAGCGGGAAGCCCATACAGCTGCCGCCCATGCCGGCAGCGGAGCGCCGGCTGGTCCACTTGGCGCTGGAGGGCGATGCGCGGGTACGGACCCACAGCGAGGGTGAGGAGCCGCGTCGCTTCGTCGTGGTGGAGCCCGCCGGCGCGGCGGCGGGGAGGGAGCAGGCGGCCAAGGGAAGCGAACCGGCCCGGCGGCTGCACAGGCGCCGCCACGCGGGTGGCGACGCCCGCAGGAAGGGTGCTGCGACAGGGTCGTGAGCGAGGCGGCCGGTGAGCACGTGGCGCTCTTGAAACAGTGGCTGGAGGAGTGGGGCGTCTCACTTCCCGGGGAGCAGACCGCGGCGCTGGTCCGCCTGGGGGAGGACGTGGCGGCCGAGGCGGAACGCTGGGCTGTCTCCGGTGTCGCCGGGACGGAGGAAAACCTGCGCCGGAACATCCTTGACTCCCTTCTGGCTCTCTCGGCGCCGGAATGGGCCGGCGAGGGTGAGGCGGTGGACGTGGGATCCGGCGGCGGCTTCCCCGGCCTGGCCCTGGCGCTGGCGGAGCCGGATCGCCGCTGGTGGCTGCTGGAGGCGACGCGCAAGAAGGCCGCCTTTCTGGCACGCGAGGCCTCCGCGCTGGGGGTCGGCGGCCGGGTGCACGTGGTCTGGGGGCGCGCGGAGGACAGGCGGACCTGGCGGCCGCTCGACCACGACGCCGTGTGGCCGGGACGATTCGCCCGGGTGACGGCGCGGGCGGTGGCCCCCCTCCGACGGTTGGTACCCTGGGTGGCAGCTCTTCCGGAGCGACCGGGAGGGCTTTTTTTCGCTTACAAGGGGCCGGGGGCGGAGCAGGAACTGCAGGAGGCCCGGGCCTCGCTGCGGCGGGAGCGCCTCGAGCTGGTGCGGGTGGTGGAGGCGCGCCTGCCGAGGGGTGGCGAGATCCGGCGACTCCTGGTCTTTCGGGCCGAGGGCTGACGGACCGGGAGGGGCGCGCCGACAGCCGCGGCGCTTGGCGGGAAGGAGCGAAAAGCCGCGGCGTGGAAGGAGGGCGCCGCCGGAGGTGAGGCGGCGCATGGGCGTCGGGGGTTCGTCGGTAGAGCGGTGGCTCGAGGTGCCCGTCGACCAAGTGCGCCCGAGCCCGTATCAAGCCAGGCGCCACTTTGGCAGCGAAGCGCTGCAGGAGCTCTCGGAGTCGATCCGCGAAAACGGGCTGTTGCAGCCGGTGGTCGTCCGGCCGGTCGGGGGTGCGTACGAGCTGGTGGCGGGGGAACGCCGCTGGCGGGCGGCCCGGATGGCCGGGCTGGAGCGCATCCCCGCCGTGGTGATGGAAGCCGACGACCGGCGCGCGGCGGTGCTCAGCCTGGTGGAGAACCTGCAGCGGGAGAACCTCCACTTCCTGGAGGAGGCGGAGGGCTACCGCGAGCTGATCGAGGACTTCCATCTGCGCCAGAGCGAGCTGGCGGCGCGGATCGGGAAGAGCCCGAGCACCGTGGCCAACCGCCTGCGCCTCCTTCATCTGCCCGAAGCCGTGCGCCGCGAGATCTTCCGGCGGCGGGACGTGGTGAGCGAGCGCCATGCACGGGCGCTCCTCCGCATAGAGGACGAGCAGCTCCAGATGGAGGTCCTGGAGAAGATCGTGGAGGCCGACCTGACCGTCCAGGAGACCGAACGTTGGGTGGAGCAGCTGGTGGCCGCCTCGGGCCAGCGCCCGCCGACCAACCCCGGGCGGCGGCAGGTTCGCGTGATCAAGGACATCCGGATCTTCCTCAATACCTTCCGGCAGGCGGTCAATCACCTCCAGGCGGCAGGTGTGGCCACCCGCCTGGAGGAAGTGGACCTGGGCGAAGAGCTGGAGGTGCGGGTGCGCATCTCCAAGCGGCCCGTACCCGTGGCGGGAAAGACGGTTCCTGACAGAGCGGTGCAGAACCTGCCCGGCAAGGCAGCGCGGAGGGAATGATCGGCGGCTCATGGCCCGGGTGATCGCGGTGGCCAATCAGAAGGGCGGGGTGGGCAAGACCACGACGGCTGTGAACCTGGGCGCCGGCCTCGCGCAGCTTGGCCAGAGGGTCCTTCTGGTGGACATCGACCCGCAGGGGAACAGCACGAGCGGTCTGGGCGTGGACAAGGAAGGGAGCCGGCCCAACATCTACGACGCCCTGATCGGCCAGGCGGAGCTGGGGGCGTCCGTGCGGCCGACGCCGGTGGACGGGCTCTTCCTCGTGCCGGCCAACATCGACTTGGCCGGGGCCGAGATCGAGCTGGTCAACATGATGGCCCGGGAGTCGCGGCTCCGGAAGGCGCTGGAGAAGGAGCAGGACGCCTACGACTTCGTGCTCATCGACTGCCCGCCCTCGCTCGGGCTCCTGACCATCAACGCCCTGACGGCCGCCCACTCGGTGCTCATCCCGATCCAGTGCGAGTACTACGCCCTGGAGGGGCTCACGCAGCTCCTGAACAGCGTGCGCATGGTGCGCGCCAACCTGAACGAGGCGCTGGAGCTGGAGGGCGTGGTGCTGACCATGTTCGACGGCAGGACCAACCTGTCCATCCAGGTGGCGGAGGAAGTGAAGCGATACTTCCCCCGGAAGGTCTTCCGCAGTGTCATCCCCAGGAACGTGCGCATCAGCGAGGCGCCGAGCCACGGACTGCCTGTCCTGCTCTACGATCCGAAATCCCGGGGCGCGGAGGTCTACCTCGAGCTGGCGAGGGAGGTGCTCGAACGTGCCGGTTAACCGGACGGCGTTGGGACGGGGCCTTCAGGCGCTCTTCCCGGAGGGCCTGGAGCAGAGGCCGGGCGAGGAGGTCCGCTTGCTGCCGGTGGGGGCGATCCGGGCCAACCCGATGCAGCCGCGCCGGCAGATGGACGACGCCAAGCTGCAGGAGCTGGTCGCCTCGGTCAAGGAGCACGGCGTGCTGGAACCCGTGATCGTGCGCCGGGCCGGGGAGAGGTACGAACTGGTGGCCGGGGAGCGGCGCTGGCGGGCGGCCAGCCAGGCCGGACTGGCGGAGATCCCCGCCATCCTCCGCGATGTGGACGACCGCCAGATGCTGGAGCTCGCCCTGATCGAGAACATCCAGCGGGAGGAACTGAGCCCGCTGGACGAAGCGCGCGCCTACGCCACGCTGATCCACGACCTGGGCTTGACGCAGGAGGAAGTGGCGCGGCGGGTGGGCAAGAGCCGGTCGACCATCGCCAACTCGCTGCGTCTTCTTCAACTCCCGGAGCCGGTCGCCCAGTGGGTGGAGCGGCGGGTCTTGAGCGAGGGTCACGCTCGAGCCCTGCTGGGGGTGGAGGACCCTGCCGAGCGCGAGCGCCTGGCGAAGCAGGCGGTGGAAGAGGGCTGGAGCGTCCGCGAGGTGGAGCGCCGCGTCCGCCAGGAGGCGGGGGGCCAAGGACGGCGGGAGCGGGGCGGCGCGGGACGGGTGGAGCGGGCGCCGGCCGGCGGCGAACAGCCGGTCTGGCAGGCGGAGATGGAACAGCTGCAGGACCGTCTCCAGGACGTCCTGGGAAGCCCGGTCCGGATCCGGCCGCAGGCCCAGGGCGGGACCATCGAGATCCGCTTCTTCGGCCTGGAGGACCTGGAGCGGTTGGCGGAGCTGATGCTGGGGCGGAGTCTCGCAGAGGACGGGGGACCGGGCGGCTAGGCGGACGAGCCATCGGTGGACGACGGGCCTGGGCGCGGGACGACGGCCGCCGCGCGGCGGCTGTTTCACGTGAAACATCGCCACCCATCATCGCAATACCGCCCTCGGGCGGGAACCGGGACAAGAGAGGACGCGCAAGCCGTGATCGGAACCCTGGTCAATACTCTGGCGATCCTCGCCGGCACCCTTCTTGGCGCCTTCCTCCTGCCTCCTCTGGCAGACGGAACCCACCGGCGGATGCTCCAGGCTGTCGGCCTGGGGGTGGTTCTCATCGGACTCGGCCAAGCGCTGCCCGCGGGTCAGACCCTGGTGGCCCTGCTGTCCACCGCGTTGGGCGCCGCCGTTGGAGAATGGCTCCACGTCCACGAGGGTCTCGAGCGCTTCAGCCTCTGGCTGCGCAGGGTCCTGCCCGCGAGGATGGGAGGCGACGGGAACGGCTTCATCACCGCCACCGTCATCTTCATCGTCGGCCCGATGTCCATCGTCGGTGCGATCCAGGACGGTCTCCGCGGCGACCACTCCATCCTCTTCGCCAAGGCGATCCTGGACGGTATCACCTCGACCCTTCTCGCCGCGACCATGGGGGCGAGCGTGGGCCTGGCCGCCCTGGCGGTCCTGGTCTACCAAGGAGGCATCGCGCTCTTCGCCGCGCCCTTCCACGCCTTTCTCACGACCAGCGCTGAGCGCGCCTTGACAGCGACGGGAGGCTTGCTCATTCTCGCCATCGGACTGAACATGGTGGGAGCGACAGAGATCCGGGTGGCCAACCTGTTGCCAGCCTTGCTCGTCGCCGTAGCGCTGGGCGCCTTGACACCCCTTCTGCACGGGCTGGGTCTCTGAGACAGATCGAGGCCACGGGGAAGGGCCGCGCACGAAATGACGGCACAGGTACGATCGCCGCGACCCGGAGACGCGCCGAGGAAGGGAAGGAGCCGCAACGATGCCCCCCATCGATGGGAACCTGCTTGAACCCGCCGCCCTGGCCGGAGTCCTCCTGGCCTTCCTCGCCTTCGTCCTGGCCATCGTCGCGGTGAGGGCGTCTCGCCGAACCCGGCTGCAGATCGAGCGTGACCTCGGCCGCACGGAGCTGGGCCGCCTGGAGCGGGCACTCGAGGAGATGGCCGTGGAGGTCGAGCGCCTCCGAACCGAGGTGAGCAGCCTCCAGCGCCAAGTGGAACAGCTGCGCCGCAGGCAGCGCCGGAGCTTCCAGTCTTACGCGCTCAAGCGCTACCCGGCCATGGGCCAGGACGGTGCGCCCCCCAGCCAGAGCTTGGCGCTCCTCACCGAGGAAGGCGACGGTATCACCCTCACCTGGATCCAGACCGAGCGCGGCTGCTACACATACGCCAAACGGATCGAGGGTGGGGCTGCGGCCGATCGCGCCCGGTTGAGCGAGGAAGAGGCGGAGGCCCTCCGGCAGGCGCTCGACGGCCTCTCCTCCTCGATGCGCGAGGCAGCGGCAGGCCGCGACTCATAAGGCCGCATCGGAGGAACAGGCCTCGACCTCACCCAGCACGACCTCGTCGTGACCGGCGAGGAGACGGGTGACCGCGGCGGCGATCCCCTCGGCGATCACCGTGGCCATCGCCATCACCAGGCTGAGCCGGGTGTTCTGCAGGACCAGGTATTCCATGAAGCCGCCGACGTTGACCGTGCCGGTGACGTAGCAGTCACCCACCTGGGGCAACACCTTCCGCACGCCGGCTCCGGGACGGAGCGGACCCGGGCCGACGGTTACGGTGCCCACGCTCTCCGCCGGCCCCAGGCAGGCGTCGATCGCCACCACCAGGGGGCGCGGGACGGAGTGCTCCAGCCCATGGACGGTCTGGACCAGGTTCGCGGCGTGCACGGGGGCGTCCAGGGTACCCACGACCTGCAGGGGCGGACGGAAGCCTTCAGCCCTGGCGCAGGCCCAGCCCTCGGCCAGCTTGCTGCCGACCAGGGGCCCGAGCGCATCGCCCGTCGACCTGTCGCTGCCTATGCAAAGGAAAAGGAGTGGGCGTCCGGAATCCACGAACGGGCCCAGCGAACCGACTACCCCGCGCGCCACGGCCCCGGCCGCGGCCGGCTCGGTGTAACGCACGCGGACCACCGAGGGACGCCGGGTGCCTGGCTGAGACGGCCGCATGTGCATCCCCTCCCGCGGACGGATTAGTGTATGTACGAGGCGAGGGAGCCATTCAGCGCCCCGGGGGCCCGCCCCACCGGGCCACGCAGGGCACGGGCGAGCGGTCGACCCCCCGATCGGAGGGCCGGACGGGGCACCCCTCCCCCTCGCCTTGACGCAGCCCGACGGGAGGCGCCGACCGACGCCTCGGGAGGAGGTCGAGGGTGAGCGTGGAGGATGGAGTGTCGGCCGAGCGGGAGGAAGCCTTCGATCGCCTGATTCAGCAGGGCCGCCTGCAGGAGGCGAAGGTGCTGTTGATCCGGCGCCTCCGCGCCGGCGGGGCCCGGGACCCGGTCCTGCTCAGCAGGTGGGCCGGCCTCCTTCTCCGGGAGGGCCGCCTCGAGGCGGCCGCGCGCCTGCTCGACCACGTCCTGGCGACGGATCCCGACTGCGCCCCGGCTTGGCTCAATCGGGGAAACGCCGCGCTCGAGGCCGGTCAGCTGGAGGAAGCGGAGAGCTGCTATCGACGAGCGCTGGAGATCCGCCCCGACTACGTCGCCGCCTTCAACAACCTGGCCGTCCTCTTCAAGCGGCGCGGCCAGATCGAACGCATGGTGGCGGCCCTCAAGGCGGCGGCACGCGCGGAACGGCAGGCGAGCCTGCCCTGGTGGCGACGCCGGGGGTGGGGCGGCCTTCTCCCGGACCGGAGGCCGTTCGCATGAAAGGCGGGCCGATCCGCTTTCACCTCGGGGACGTGATCGAGCTGAAGCGGCAGCATCCCTGCGGCTCGGCGAGCTGGGAGGTCCTCCGCACGGGCGCGGATCTCCGCCTCCGCTGCACCGGTTGCGGCCGCGTGGTGCTCCTGCCGCGAAGCCGGGTCGAGCAGCGGCTGGTACGGATTCTGGCGTCACCGCTGGGGGACGACCCGAGCGGCCTGTGATATAATGCGCCAGCGCGCCGACCCGGACGGCTCCGCCCGAGGGCGGAGCTTGCAGTCTGGCGCGGATTTCCTTCCGTACCCGGTACCGTCACGGCGCCACCCGCGGCGGGGTCCGCCGGGTACCCACGCCCGAGGAAGGAGGTGGCGTTGGGTTTGGCACATTCCTATGAGCTCATGGTGATCACCGACCCCGAGCTCGGCGAGGAAGCGACAGAGGCTCTCCAGGAGCGCATCACGCACCTCATCTCCCAGCAAGGCGGCGAGCTGAAGAGCACGGATCCCTGGGGCAAGCGGCGGCTGGCCTATGCGATCGACGGTCGGGCCGAGGGCGTCTACACGCTCTGGACCTTCGAGAGCTCGGAGCACGTGCCCGCGGAGCTTTCCCGTCAGCTTCGCCTGACCGAGGGAGTCCTCCGGCACATGATCGTGCGCAAGGACGGAGAGTAGGTCGACCCGACCGGGCGGTACGGCCTGGGCCGGCCGCTTGGGCCGCGGCCAGCGGCCAGCCGGAGGTGGATCGGCATGTTGAACGTGGTGGTGCTCATCGGGCGACTGGTCCGGGATCCGGAGCTGCGCTACACGCCCACGGGGGTGGCGGTCTGCAACTTCACCCTGGCGGTCGACCGGTCGTTCACCAACCAGCAGGGCGAGCGGGAGACCGACTTTATCGACGTCGTCACCTGGCGCCACCTGGCCGAGACGGTCGCCAACCACCTGAGCAAAGGCCGCCTGGTGGCTGTCCACGGGAGGCTCCAGATCCGGAATTACGAGACGCAGGACGGGCAGAAGCGGCGCGTGGCGGAGGTGGTGGCCGACACCGTCCGCTTCCTCGATCGCCCCGCCGACCGGGAGGCCCCGCCGGGGGCGCTGGAAGGCAGCACCGAGGTGGATCTCCCAGGGGACGACATCCCCTTCTGAGCCCGTCCCTGCCCGTCCCGAACCGCCGTCGAGAGACCTGAGAGACGTGAGAGGAGGAGAGAGATGGCACGGAAGGACCGGCGTCGCCGCAGGAAAGTCTGTAACTTCTGCGTCGACAAGATCGCCATGGTCGATTACAAGGACGTGGGCCGCCTGCGCCGGTACCTGAGCGAGCGCGGCAAGATCCTGCCGCGCCGGATCACGGGCAACTGCGCCCGTCACCAGCGCCAGCTGACCCGCTCCATCAAGCGCGCCCGGATCATGGCGCTCCTGCCCTTCGTCGTCGACTGAGGCGGCCACTGGACCAGGAGGGAGTCGCTCTCCCCGTGGGTCACGGGAGGCGGTGCCCTGCGACGAGGAGTGAGGCGGGTGCCGGCGGACGGCGGAGTCGATGTGGCGCGGAACGCCAGGGCGATCGAGTGGCTGCGCACGGAGTTGATCCGCACGGTGGCCGACGTTCACCGCGCGCTGACGGACGGCGACGACGAGTCGCTGGCTACGGCGCTCGCCGAGACCATCCTGGTCTCGGCGCTCCTGGCGCGCCGCTCGGGGCTGGGTCTGGGCCGGCTGGAGTCGGAGCTGGCGGCCAAGGCCCGTGCCAACGTGGTCAGCGCTCATGAGCTGGAGCGCTGGTACGGGGATATGAGCGCCCTCCTGGTTTGGCTCCAGTCGCGCCCAGGAGCGGGAGGGCCGGGCTCGCCGGACGAGACGGCACCCGGCCGCGCCTCGCGGGGCTGAGCGGGATGACGGGAACGAGGACGCGCTCCCTGGTCGAAGCGGTCCTGCTGGCGGTTCTGAGCGTCCTTCTGGTGCTGGCGGGGAGCTGGGTCCCGGTGGTCGGCCTGTTCGGGCTCCTCTTCAGCCCGCTGCCCACGCTGGTGGCCACCGTGCGGCTGGGGCCCCGCCTGGGGCTGGCGAGCGCCACCGTCGCCTCGCTGGTGGTCTTGCTGGTGGCGGGACCGCTGGGGGCGGTGGCGACGTGGCTGGACCTGGTCGCCTTCGGTGCGGGTATGGGTTGGGCGTGGCAGAGCCGGAGAGATCCTCTGTGGGTGATCGGTGCCGGGGCCGTGGGGATGGTTGTGACCACGCTGGCCACCCTGACCATCAGCCGCCTCTTTCTGGGGCAGGATCTGCTCGCGCAGCTGACGCAGCAGATGCTCCGGTCCGCCGAGGAAGCGGGCGCCCTGCTCAAGGCCTCCGGCGGCATGCAGGCCGGCCAGGTGGAGGAGGCCACCCGGCAGCTGAGCCAACAGCTCCACCTCTTGATGGGCGAACTCCTGCCCGGGGTGGTGCTGGCCGCCGGGGCCGGTTACGCCCTGCTTCTGGTGGCGGTGGCCGGACCGCTGGCCAGGCGCCTGGACCTGCCGCCGCTGACCCTGCCGCCTTTCGCCGGCTGGGATCTGCCGACCTGGACCGTCGGCCTGTGGGGGATCGGCTTCGTCCTCAGCCTGGCCTCCGAGCGGTTGGCCGGTGGCCTGCTGCGCAGCACGGGTGCGAACCTGGTGCTGATCGGGCAGATGCTCTTCCTGGTGGAGGGCACCGCCTTCGCTTACTTCTGGCTCCGCCGGTGGCACCTGGCGAAGGGGTTGGCGGTCCTCATCCTCGTCATCCTGCTGGTCAACCCGTACTTTTCCCAGGTTCTCGTCTGGCTGGGGCTCTTCGAATCGATCGTGCACATGCGACGAAGCACGGGGGTGTCGTGATGAAGGTCATTCTCCGACAAGAGGTCGCGGGGCTCGGCGGCGCCGGCGACCTGGTCGAGGTCAAGCCCGGATATGCGCGGAACTACCTGCTGCCACGCGGCATGGCCGTGGAGGCGACGGAGGGCGCCCTGCGCCAGCTGGAAGAGGCACGCGACCGGATCCGCCGTCAGGCCGAGCGCGAGCTGGAGCAGGCGCGCAAGCGGCAGGAAGCGCTGGAGGGAGCCGAGCTGACGCTGCGCGTCCGCGTGGGCAAGAACGGCAAGCTCTTCGGTTCCGTGACCGCGGCGGACATCGCCGACGCACTGGAGAAGGAGCGGGCCATCCGCGTCGACCGCCGGCAGATCCGCCTGGCCGAGCCGATCAAACAGGCCGGCGACTACGCGGTCGAGCTCCGCCTCCACCCGCAGGTGGTGGCCACGTGCACCGTCCACGTCGTGGCCGAGGGAGCCGAAGGAGCTGGAGCCGGGAGCTGACGAGAACCGGGAGCTGACGGGGATGGCCGTTCCGGTCGACCGCGTCCCGCCGCAGGCGATCGAGGCCGAGCAGCAGGTCCTGGGCGCCCTGCTGCTGGACCACGACGCCCTGGTCCGCATCGCGGTCGTGCTGACGCCGCAAGATTTCTACAAAGAAGCGCACCGGCTGATCTACGAGGCGATGCTCTCCCTCTTCGACCGCGGCCAACCGGTGGACGTGATCACCCTCACCGACGAACTGGGCCGGAAGGGACAGCTGGAGCGCGTCGGCGGCGTACCGTACCTCGCCTCCCTGGCCAGCTCTGTGGCGACGGCGGCCAACGTGGACTACCACGCGCGCATCGTCCAGGAAAAGTCGATGCTGCGCCAGCTGTTGACCGCCGTGAGCGAGATCTCGGCCAGTGTCTTCCACTCGGGGGAAGAGGTGGAGACTCTTCTCGACCAGGCCGAGAACAGGATCTTCCAGGTGTCGCAGAGGCGCCAGAGCCGGTCGTACGAACCGCTGCGGGATGTGCTCATCAAGACGTTCGAAGAGATCGAACAGCTCTACACGCACCGCGGCGAGGTGATCGGGGTACCGAGCGGCTTTCCGGACCTGGACCGGCTGACCTCCGGCTGGCACCCCTCCGAGCTCATCATCGTCGCCGCGCGCCCCTCCCAGGGGAAGACGGCGCTCAGCCTGAACATGGCGGCCACCGCCGCCGTGCGCCACAAGGTGCCGGTGGCCATCTTCAGCCTGGAGATGTCCAAGGAGCAGCTGGCCCAGCGTCTCCTCTGCGCCGAGGCGCAGGTTCCGTCGGTCCGCCTCCGCACCGGCACGCTCAACGACGACGACTGGCCCAAGCTCTCCCGGGCGCTCGGCCGCCTGAGCGAGGCGCCCATCTACATCGACGACACGCCCAACATCTCCGTCCTCGAGCTGCGCGCCAAGGCGCGACGCCTGAAGGCGGAGCGGAACATCGGCATGGTGGTGGTCGACTACCTGCAGCTGATGCGCGCGCAAGGGCGGGCCGAGTCCCGCCAGCAGGAGATCTCCGAGATCTCCCGGAGCCTCAAATCGCTGGCGCGCGAGCTCTCCGTCCCCGTGGTGGCGCTCTCGCAGCTGAGCCGCGCGGTCGAACAGCGGCAGGACCGGCGCCCTCAGCTCTCGGACCTGCGCGAGTCCGGCGCCATCGAGCAGGACGCCGATGTGGTCACCTTCATCTACCAGAACCCCGAGATGGAGTCGAGCAACGTGGTGGAGCTGATCCTGGCCAAACAGCGGAACGGGCCGGTCGGGAGCGCCCAGCTCGTCTTCCTGCGGGAGATCGGCAAGTTCGTCAGCCTCGACCGCCGCCAGCAGACGAGCTGAACGCCCGGCGCGCGGGCAGGGACTGGCCAGAGCTACAGCAACGGGAACTGAGGTGGGGGTGGGCTCATGCCGACACTGGTGGTGGTAGGAAGCCAGTGGGGCGACGAAGGCAAGGGCAAGGTGACCGACTACCTCGCCGCCCGCGCGGACATGGTGGTGCGGTACCAGGGAGGGACCAACGCTGGCCACACCGTCGTCTTCCGAGGGGAGGAATTCCGTCTCCACCTCGTGCCCTCGGGGGTCCTGCACGGCGTGACCAGCATCCTGGGCAACGGCATGGTGATCGACGTGCCGGCGCTGCTTCAGGAGCTGGAGGAGCTGGAGTCGCGCGGCATCGACACGTCCAAGGTGCTCGTCAGCGACATCGCGCACCTCATCATGCCGTACCACAAGCTGTTCGACCAGCTGGAGGAAGAACGGCGCGGAGCGGCCCGGATCGGCACCACGCTGCGCGGGATCGGGCCCGCCTACATGGACAAGTTCGCCCGCTCGGGCATCCGGGCGCTGGACCTTCTCGACCCGGCCCACCTCCGGGAGCGGCTGGAGACGGTCTTGCCCGAGGTCAACCGCAAGCTGGAGAGGATCTATGACCAGAAGGCCTTCGACCTGGAGGCGCTGGTGGAGGAGTACGCCGCCTACGGCGAGCGGCTCCGGCCGCGGCTGCGCGACACCTCCCTGGTCCTGAACCAGGCGATCGACGCCAACGAGCGCGTCCTCTTCGAGGGGGCGCAGGGGACGCTGCTGGACATCGACCACGGGACCTACCCGTACGTCACCTCTTCCTCGCCGACGGCGGGGGGGGCCTGCATCGGCAGCGGCGTCGGTCCCACGCGCATCGACAGGGTGCTGGGCGTGGCCAAGGCCTACAGCTCCAGGGTGGGCGACGGGCCGTTCCCGTCGGAGCTGCACGGCAGCCAGGCCGAGTGGCTGCGCGAGAAAGGCCACGAGTACGGCACCACCACCGGCCGCCCGCGCCGCGTCGGCTGGCTGGACCTGGTCGCCCTCCGCTACGCGGTCCGCGTCAGCGGCATCAGCCAGCTGGCCGTGACCAAGCTCGACACGCTGACCGGCCTGGGCAGCATCCGGGTCTGCGTCGCCTACCGCCACGGTCCCGACCGCCTGACGGAGATGCCGCACGACGTCCACGTGCTGCAGGAGTGCACCCCGGAGTTCGTGGAGATGACCGGGTGGAGCGAAGAGCTCGCTTCCTGCGAGCAGGTCTCCGACCTGCCTGCGGAAGCCCGGCGCTATCTTGACTTCATCTCGGCGCGCCTGGGTATCCCCGTCAGCCTCGTCTCCGTCGGCGCCGACCGCCAGCGTACCCTCGCCCTCAGCGACCCCTTCGACGTGAACGGCTGAGGAACCGAGGCCCCCGGACGGTCGCTGGCGGGAGGCCGCCGGCTTGACCGCCCGGGTTGCAGGGCGGGATACTCCATGGGCGGAACCACTTTCGGGCCCCTAGCTCAGCTGGCAGAGCACCCGACTTTTAATCGGGGTGTCCAGGGTTCGAATCCCTGGGGGCCCACCACTTTGCGCCAGGCTGGAAGCCTCGTTGGCCGCGCATACCCCTATGGGGCCGCACCGCCGCGCGCCGGGACGGCGGCCAAACCGTAGCCACCGACGCGGGCGTCCAGGGTTCCAAGCTCCGGAGGCTCAACAGGACGATCGAGCAGGGCCAGGCGTTTCAGGCAGCCCCCGCAGGTTCGCGGGGGCGCCTGTCTTCGGGTCGCTCCGGCTGTTCCCACCCGGCTCGCCTATACTCGTTGCCTGGGGAGGTCACGCCATCCGAGATGCCCGGGCGTCTCGAAGTGGTCACGGGCTGCATGTTCGCCGGCAAGAGCGAAGAGCTCCTCCGCCGGCTCCGACGGGCCATCATCGCCAGGAAGGGTGTCCTTCTCGTCAAGCCCGACATCGACTGGCGCTACGGCCGGGACCAGGTGGTCAGCCACGACGGCCAGCGCCTCGACGCCCAGCCGCTTCCGACGGACCGCAGCGAACTCCTCCTGGAGCTGGCGGATCGCCGGCGGCCCGAGGTGGTCGGCGTCGACGAGGCCCAGTTCTTCTCGCCGGCCCTGATCGGCGTCGTCGAGCGGCTCGTCAGGCAAGGCCTCCGGGTGATCGTGGCCGGCCTGGACATGGACTTCGCGGGACGGCCCTTCGGCCCGATGCCCCAGCTGATGGCCATGGCCGACGAGGTCTCCAAGCTGCAGGCCGTCTGCGTCGTCTGCGGCGAGCCCGCCGTCCTCACCCAGCGGCTGATCGACGGACGGCCCGCGCCGGCGGACGCACCCGTCATCGCCGTCGGCGGCGCCGAGAGCTACGAGGCACGCTGCCGCCGGCACCACCAGCTTGCCTGAAGGAAGCCGGACCCGCCGCTCGAACCCCTGCATCCGAGGCGGGTGCCCAGCGGCCCGCCACCCCCTCACGAAAGGGGCCCCGTCGTTGCCTGAGAGCGAGATCGATGCGGAGGCACTCGCGGTCCACCGCCGCGCGGTGGTGGTGGATACGCACCAGGATACTCTGGAGGATGTGGTGGCCGGACGGCGCCACCTCGGCGAGCGGGCCGACTCCGGTCACGCCGACCTGCCTCGCCTCCTGGAAGGCGGCGTCGACGTCGTCCTCTTCTCGCACTGGACACGGCCCACCGGCTACCCTGGTCTGACGCTCAGCCAGGTGCTTCACAAGCTTCACATCTTCTGGCAGGAGTGCGCGGACACTTCTTCCACCCTGGCCCCGGCGACCACCGCGGGCGAGATCGACGCCGCAGTGGCTGCGGGCAAGGTGGCCGGCGTCGTCAGCATGGAAGGGCTGGAGGCCATCGGCTCCGATCCGGGGCTCCTCGACGTCCTCTACCGGATCGGCGTCCGCGTGGCCAGCCTGACTTGGAACGAGCGCAACGCCCTCGCCGACGGCACCGGCCAGAGCGAGACCCGGAGCCGCCTGACCGCCGCCGGCCGCGAGGCGGTCCGCGCCATGCACCGGCTGGGCATCGTGGTCGACGTCTCCCACCTCTCGGAGGGCTGCTTCTGGGACCTTCTGGAGCAGGGCGACCCGCCGGTGATCGCCTCCCATTCCAACGCCCGCGCGCTCTGCGATCACCCCCGCAACCTGAGCGACGACCAGGTGCGCGCGGTCGCGCAGCGGGGAGGGGTGGTGGGGGTCACCTTCGTCCCAGCCTTCCTGGTGCCGGAGGAAGCGGGGACGCCGGCGACGTTGGAGAGCGTGGTGGCCCACATCGACCACCTGGTCACGCTGGTGGGGCCCGAGCATGTCGGCATCGGCTCGGACTTCGACGGCACGGAGCAGCTGCCGGTCGGGCTGGAGGACGTGACCCGCCTGCCCGCCCTGACGGAAGCGCTTCTCCGCAGGGGCTACGGGGAGGCGGCGGTGACCGCCATCCTCGGCGGCAACTTCCTGCGCGTCTTCCGCCAGGTGTGGGGCAGGTGAGAGAGATCTCGCCGCGGGCTGGCATCGCCCGGCGACTGGCCGCCGGCCGGCTCTCCCGGGCCGTCTGGACCGGACTCTACACCGGCCAATGGCTTGCCTTCACCCTGGCCAGTCTGCTGGCGGTCCCCGTGGTGGTCGGCCAGGCCATCGGCCTGGATGCGGCCGGAGTCGCCCAATTGGCCCGCCGGACCTTCCTCCTGGCGGGGCTGGCCTCCCTTCTCCAGGCGCTATGGGGCCACCGCTACCCCTTGCTGGAGGGGCCGGCCGGCATCTGGTGGGCGACCATGATCAGCCTGGGCCAGATCTTCCCCGCGCTGGGCCACCCCCTGGCGCAACTGCGCGCCGACCTCGAGGGAGGCCTGCTGGCGGCGGGCCTCCTCCTCGCCGTCCTCGGCGCGAGCGGTCTTCTCTCGCGGCTTCTCGGGCTCTTCACGCCCGCGGTCACGGGTAGCTTCCTCATCCTGGTCAGCCTCCAGCTGGCCGGCCCCTTCCTGCGTGGCCTCCTGGGCCTCCCGGGCGCCGGCGCCGCCGCGCCCGCCCTCTTCCACCCCGCCGCAGCCGCCGCCGGCCTCCTCACCGTCGGCCTCACCGTCCTGGTCTCGCTGCGTGCGCGAGGAAGCCTGCGCAGCCTCGGCGTCCTGATCGGAACCGCGGGCGGATGGCTCTTCTGGTTGGCGGCCACGCGCGCGGGCTGGCTGCCTGCCGCCCCGCCGACGCCCGCCCCAGGAAGCGGCGCACCCGGACCGCTTCTCTTCCCCTGGGGACGCCCCACCTTCGACGCCGGCGTCACCCTCACCTCGCTTCTGGTGGGCCTCTTCGTCATCACCAACCTGGTCGCCAGCCTGGCGGGCATCGGCCTTCTCACCGGGCGCGGCCCGACCCGCCGGCAGACCGACCGCGCGCTCCTCTGGACCGGCGTCGGCACCGCCTTGGCCGGCCTGGGAGGCACCATGGGGACGGTCCCTTTCACAACCTCGGTCGGCTTCGTCGCCGTCAGCGGGGTGGCGGACCTGCTGCCCTTCGCCCTGCACGCCGCGCTTCTGGCGATCCTGGCGCTCCTGCCCTGGTTCGGCGCGGCGATCTCGGCACTGCCGCCTCCTGTCGCCTACGGTGCCCTGCTCGCCGCCAACGCCCAGATGATCGCCGCCGGAAGTCGCGACTACGCCCGCCTGGCGCTCTCCACCCGCGACGGCTTCGTCATCGGCATCACGCTGCTCCTGGGTGTCGGAGCCACCCAGATCCCGGCAGGCTTCTGGGCACCGCTCCCTCCCACGCTGCGCTACCTGGTCGGCAACGGCACCGTGGTCGGCGTGGCCGTGGCCCTTCTCCTGGACCACCTGCTCCTCCCCGCCCGCGCCTTCCCGCCGGTGGAGCCCGCCGGCCCCGGAAGGTCGCCGGCGCTACGAGGCGACGAGCGGGCGGAGGTGGGCGGGAGGCCGTCCTCACCGCATTCGGCCGGCTGAAGGACAAATTGCACCGGCTGCGCCGCTCGTGTATCATGGGGCGTGCGCTCGGTACAGCATGCGCTGGCGGAGCGCCGGCCACACAGCTAGGCCTTCTGCCTATCTTTCCCGGTGGCGTGGTGTAGCTGGTTAACATACCGGTCTGTCACACCGGAGATCGCGGGTTCAAGTCCCGTCGCCACCGCCAATTCATCTCCGCGCGAGGAACCCGTTGCGACCATTCCCGCCCGGCCTCGAAGCCGTGCAGGATGCGCACGACCTGCGCGCCGTACGCGATCAGGCAGAAGGAGTGGTTGATCCGGCCTGCCTTCGGTGCTAGAGTGTCGCTTGCTGACGCTCGACCGGCCGCGGGGCCGGCGGGTGGCCCGGGCGGTCGGGCCCGGCTGGAGAGCCTGAAGCTGGTAGCGAGACGAAGGTTGACAGCCGAATCGACCGCGACTAAATTCATGACTTGCGCGCCGGCCGACGGCACGATGCCCGGGAGACCGGGAGCGGGCCGAGAACCCAGGCGCGCGGGCTTGGTCCTTGAAAACCGCACAGGGGGAGGCTCCGCCGGGAGTGGAGTCCGGCGCCGCGGGAGCGGTGGAGGGCGAAGCGGCCGGCGGGGCGAGAGAGGAGCCTTGCGAGCGAAAGGAATGCGAGAGCGAAGGACGAGCTCTCCGCGAGAAGCAGGGATTTTGGTGGAGAGTTTGATCCTGGCTCAGGACGAACGCTGGCGGCGTGCCTCATACATGCA
>JASBVM010000010.1 GCA_029961055.1 Bacillota bacterium | reverse complement strand
GCCACCGCCCGGGAGAGTAGGTCGCTGCCGGAACCGGTTCGCTCTTGTCTTATTCGGGTGCCGCACCGCGTAGCGCGGGCGGCACCTTTTGCGTATCCTATAGCTGACCTTGGGTTCGAGGGCTGCTTGTGGTAACCTGGTTTCGCCGCTTCCAGCCCATCCGCCGCGCCTGGGCGGCGGTCATCGAGGTGCCCGCATGCAGATCTTCCTGGATACCGCTGACATCGAAGAGATCCGGCGCGCCGCGGAGTGGGGCATACTGGACGGGGTCACGACCAATCCTACGCTCGTAGCCCGGGAGCGCGTCGATTTCTTCGAGCGCCTGCGGGAGATCGCAGCTCTGGTCGACGGACCGGTGAGCGCGGAGGTCACGGCCACGGACGCTCACGGCATGGTCGAGCAGGGGCGAGAGCTGGCGGCTCTCGCGGAGAACATCGTGGTCAAGATCCCCATCGGCGAAGAGGGCCTCAAGGCCGTGCGGACCCTGAGCCAGGCAGGTATCCGTGTCAACGTCACGTTGATCTTCAGCGCCAACCAGGCGCTGCTGGCGGCCAAAGCGGGGGCGACCTTCGTCTCTCCGTTCGTGGGGAGACTGGACGACGTGGGCCAGGACGGGATGGCTCTGGTCCGCCAGATCGGCGAGATCTTCCGGCTGCACGGGATCGCGACCAAGGTCCTTGCGGCGAGCATCCGCCACCCGCTCCACGTGACCGAGGCGGCGCTGGCGGGGGCGGACGTGGCGACGGTGCCCTTCGCCGTGCTGAAGGCGATGCTGCAGCACCCGTTGACCGACCGCGGCCTGGAGCGCTTCCTGAGCGACTGGGAGAAGGTTTACGGCAGGCACGACGGGGTGAAGGAGAGGGCGTAGCGATGTATGCGCGCGGATTGCCCGCGTATGCTAGACTAGTCTAGACGAAAGCGGATCCCCCGCCCTGTTCCGTATCGCGACTCACCTGAGCATCTCACAACCAAGGATCCAGCCGGTGGCGCGGGCCTGTGGGCCGTCCCCTGGACGCCTCGCCTGGAACGGTGGACCGACCGGTGTATCACCACCCTCGCGGGAGAAGGCAGTGAAGGCCAAAACGATGACCACCAAGACCAAGCCCGGCACGGGCTCCAATCTGGCCCTCGAGGAGCTCGAGGGGAAGACTCTCCCCCAGCTTTATCAGCTCGCCAAGGAGCTCGAGCTGACGGGCTACTCGAGCATGAGAAAGCGCGAGCTGATCTTCGAGATCCTGAAGGCGAAGACGGAGAAGGATGGACTCATCTTCGCGCGAGGGATCCTCGACATCATGCCGGAAGGGTTCGGCTTCCTCCGGGCGATGAGTTTCCTTCCGAGCGATGAAGACATCTACGTCTCCCCCTCGCAGATCCGGCGCTTCAACCTGCGGACGGGGGACGAGGTGCAAGGGCAGGCGCGGAAGCCAAAGGAAGGCGAACGCTACTTCGGCCTGCTGCGGGTGGAGGCGGTCAACGGCGTCAGCCCCGAGGTGGCGGCCGACCGGATCTTCTTCGACAACCTGACGCCGATCCACCCCAACCAGCGGTACAAACTGGAGACGAACGCCCACGAGCTGTCCACGCGGATCATCGACCTCGTCGCGCCCGTCGGCAAGGGGCAACGCGGCTTGATCGTCTCCCCGCCCAAGGGTGGCAAGACGGTCCTCCTCAAGAAGATCGCCAACGCCATCGCCACCAACTACCCCGAGGTCGTCCTGATCGTCCTCCTCATCGACGAGCGCCCCGAGGAAGTGACCGACATGGAGCGCTCGGTGCGCGCCGAGGTCCTCGCCTCCACCTTCGACAACCCGCCGGAGAACCACATCAAGCTGGCCGACATGGTGCTGGAGCGGGCCAAGCGGCTGGTGGAGCACAAGAAGGACGTGGTCATCCTGCTGGACAGCATCACCCGGCTCGCCCGCGCCAACAACGTGGTGGTGGCGCCCAGCGGGCGGACGCTCTCCGGCGGCCTCGACCCGGCGGCGCTGATCCGGCCGAAGCGCTTCTTCGGCGCCGCCCGGAACGTGGAGGAGGGGGGCAGCCTCACCATCATCGGCACCGCGCTGGTGGAGACCGGCAGCCGTCTGGACGACGTGATCTACGAGGAGTTCAAGGGCACCGGCAACATGGAGCTGATCCTGGACCGGAGCCTGGCCGAGCGCCGGCTCTTCCCGGCCATCGACATCAAGCGCTCGGGCACCCGCCGCGAGGAGCTGCTCCTGAGCAAGGAGGAGCTCGAGGTGATGTGGGCCTTCCGCCGGACCACCCATGCCATGGATGCCGGCAAGGTGCTGGAGATCCTGAAAGACCGGCTGGCCAAGACGCGGAGCAACGCCGAGTTCTTCGAGCTCCTGCGCCGCGAGACCGCCTGAGCTCGAGACAGCCCCGGCTTCCTTGTGCTAGACTACCTGCCGTCCGCCTGGGCCGGGAGCGTCAGGCGCTCCGGGCGCGATCGGGAAGCGCGCAGGGCGCCCGGACCGGAGCCCGGCCGCCAGGGAACCGCGGAGAAGGTGGTATGGGAGAAATGAAGCCGGAGATCCATCCGACCTGGTATGAGAAGGCGCGCATCATCTGCTCCTGCGGTGCCGTCTACGAGGTCGGCTCGACCAAGAAGGAGATGCACGTGGAGGTCTGCCGACGCTGCCACCCGTTCTTCACCGGCCAGCAGCGGATCGTGGACACCGGCGGCCGCGTGGAGCGCTTCCGGAGGAAGTACGCAGGCACGGCGCAGCGCTAGCAGGGGTGCGGCGGGCAGAGCGGGGGCTCTGCCCTTTTTGTCGCCTCTCGGGGGCGGCGGTGGCGGCCGGACGGCGGACGGGAGGGAGGTGGAGCCCATGGAGGCGCGGGAGCTGGAAAGCGTTCGAGCGCGTTACGCCGAGCTGGAGAGGGCCCTGACGGATCCCTCTCTGCTCTCCGATCCCAGACGCCTCCAGGAAGTCTTGCGCGAGCGAGGTCGACTGGAGGGGATCCTGGAGGAGGCGGACCGGTTGGAGAGCCTCCGGGCCGAGCTGGCCACGGCCGAGGCGCTGCTGGAGGCGGAAAGCGACGAGGGCGAGCGCGCCTGGCTGGAGGCGGAGTCCGGGCGGCTGCGCGGGGAGGTCGAGGAGGCGCGGAAGCGGCTGGAACGGATGTTGCTTCCTCCCGATCCACGCGACGAGCGCAACGTGATCCTGGAGATCCGTGCCGGGGCCGGCGGCGACGAGGCTGCGCTCTTCGCGGCCGACCTGCTGCGCATGTACCTGCGCTACGCCGAGCGCCGCGGCTGGCAGGCGCAGGTCCTCTCCAGCAATGAGACGGGGATCGGCGGTTACAAGGAAGTGATCCTCTCCATCGAGGCCGAGGGAGCGTACAGCCGCCTCAAGTTCGAAAGCGGTGTCCACCGCGTCCAGCGCGTCCCTGTCACCGAGTCCGCGGGGCGGATCCACACCTCCACCGCCACCGTCGCGGTGCTGCCCGAGGCGGAGGAGGTCGAGGTGGAGCTCGACCCCGAGGAGCTGGAGATCGAGACCTACCGTGCCGGGGGCCACGGAGGCCAGAACGTCAACAAGGTGGAGACGGCCATCCGGGTGATCCACAAGCCCACCGGCATCGTGGTCACCTGCCAGGACGAGCGCTCCCAGTACAAGAACAAGGTGCGGGCGCTGCGGATCCTGCGCGCACGGCTCCTTGACCTGAAGGAGAGCGAGAAGGCCGGCCGCGAGGCGGCGGAGCGGCGCGCCCAGGTGGGGACCGGCGAGCGGAGCGAGAAGATCCGCACGTACAACTTCCCCCAGTCGCGGGTGACCGACCACCGGATCAACCTGACGCTCTACCGGCTGGAAGACGTCCTGGACGGCGACCTCGACCCGTTGATCGATCCGCTGGTCGAGCATTTCACCGCGGAGCGGCTGAAGGCGCTCCGCTGAGCCCCGCGGGGTGGAGGCGACGCCGGATGCGCGGACCGCGGGGGGTGAAGGTGGGAGAGCTCCTGCTGCAGGCCCGCCGCAGGCTCGCCGAAGCGGGGAGCGAGGCGCCCGCGCTGGAGGCGCGCCTCCTGCTCCAGTCCGTCAGCGGGTGGCCGGTGGAGCGGCTGCTGGCCCATCCGGAGGCGGAGCTGCCCCGGGCTTGGGAATCGGCGGTGCTGCAACGCGTGGAGCGGCGCCGGGCGGGCGAGCCGCTCCAGGTGCTGGTGGGACGGCTCGAATGGGCGGGCTTTCCCCTTCGCGTCAACCGGCAGGTGCTGGTGCCGCGGCCGGAGACCGAGCTGCTCCTCGAGAGGGCACTGGAGCTGGCGCAGCGGGCGCCTGCGGTGGACGGATTCCGCTGGATGCTCGACCTGGGAACGGGAAGCGGCGCGCTGGCGGTGGGGCTCGCCCTGCGCGGCGGGCCGCGGGTGCGGGTGCTGGCCCTGGAGTCGGAGCCGGGCGCGCTGGCCGTCGCCCGGATGAACGCGGAGCGGTCCGGGGTGGCCCGGCGGGTGCGCTTCCTGGGTGGGGACGCGGCGCGAGGGCTGGCGGGCCTCGTGCGCGGACGCCCGGGCGGGCCCTCCTGCAGGTGGGCCGGCGGCCGGTGGCGGGGAGGAAAGCGGGCGCGCTTTCTGGCGCTGGTCGTGGCCAACCCGCCGTACGTGCCTCCGGCGGAGGTGGTCGAGCTGCCGCCGGAGGTCCGCCGCGAGCCGCGACGGGCCCTCCTCGCGGGCGAAGGCGGGATCGGCCCGGGCCGCCGCTGGGCGGCGGCCGTCCGCCCGTGGCTGGCGGCCGGGGCCTTCCTCGTGATGGAGTCGGGGGAGACGGGCGCCTGGCGCCTGGCGGACGCAGTCGGCCGGCTCGGGTACCGGGAGGTCCGGGTACGCGCGGATCTGGCCGGGCGGCCGCGCTGGGTGGAGGCGCGCTGGCTGCCCGGCGGTCCGGCGCTGCCCGCGGCGGCCGGCGGTGAGGGAGCGGGACGGGGACGGGGGTGAGCGGGTGGAGACGCGACGCCTTTCCGGGCGAAACGAAGAGGAGATCCGGCTGGCCGCGTCCATCCTCCGCCGCGGCGGCCTGGTGGCCTTCCCGACCGAGACCGTCTACGGGCTGGGAGCGGACGCCACCAATCCGGAGGCGGTGCGCGCCATCTTCGCCGCCAAGGGGCGCCCCTCGGACAACCCTCTGATCGTCCACGTGGCCGACCTGGAGGCGCTCGGCGAGGCGGCCGAGCCGACGGAGACGGCGCTGGAGCTGGCGCGGCGCTTCTGGCCGGGGCCGCTGACGCTGGTTCTGCCCAGGAAGGCGGCGGTGGCGGACGAGGTGACGGCGGGCCTGGAGACGGTGGGGGTTCGGATGCCCGACCACCCGGTGGCCCGGGCGCTCCTGCGGGCGACGGGACGGCCGGTGGCCGCGCCCAGCGCCAACCGTTCCGGCCGGCCCAGCCCCACCACGGCCGAGGACGTGCTGGCCGACCTGGACGGCCGGATCGACGCCGTGCTGGACGGCGGCCCCTGCCGCATCGGCGTGGAGTCCACGGTGGTCGACCTGACCGGCAGCCCGCCTCTGGTGCTGCGCGTGGGCGGCCTGGCGGTCGAGGAGCTGCGGCGCTGGTTGCCCGGCCTGGAGATCGACCGCGCCATCCTGCGCCAGCTGGGCCGGGACGGGAGCCCCGCGGCGGGGCGCGACGCGGAGACCGAGGCAGGTAGCTTCCGCCCCCGGGCGCCCGGGATGAAGTACCGGCATTACGCGCCGCGGGTGCCGCTCTACCTGGTCCGGGGCGAGGAGGCGAGGGTACGGGAGACGACGGCGGAGCTGATCCGGAGGCTGCGGACCGGCGGCGGCCGGGTGGCCGTCATCGCCCCGCGGGAGAGCATGGGATACTATGATGCCGACTTTCGCCTCGACCTCGGCCCGCGGGCCGACCCGTCCGCCTGGGCGACCAGGCTCTTCCGGGCGTTGCGGGAGGCGGAGCGGACGGGCGCGGCGGCCATCGTGGCCGAGGCGCCGCCGGCCGAGGGGCTGGGCTTGGCCGTGGCCGAGCGGCTCAGCCGCGCCGCCAGCCGGATCATCGACTGCTGATGCGCGGAGCGGGCCCCGGGGAGAGGCCCGCCGGGCGCGGCGGAGCAGCGACGGGAGGTGGACAGGCGGTGGTCGATCTGGAGCCGGTGGCAGGGCTTCCTCTGAGCCTGGACGAGGAGACGGGGAGGCTTTCCTTCGGTCCGGGCGTCAGGCCCGTCGAACCGGACGTCCGGCGGCTGGAGGCGATGCGGGAGGTCCTGCGCGATCCCCGGGCGGGCGGCCCGGAGGAGCTCTACTTCATGTACCGGGGCTTGGCGCGCGACGAGGAAGCCGAGCGGATCCGCGCAGCCGGGGTGCGCTACGACGTCACCGTGCTGGTCGACGCGCGGCTCGGCCAGGAGCCGGTCAAGACCTACGGGCACTACCACCCGCTCCCGCCGGGAGGGCGCCTCGCCTATCCGGAGGTCTATCAGGTGCTCTACGGGCGGGCGCACTTCCTGCTGCAGAAGCGGGGCGCCGGCGACGACGAGCTGGAGGACGTGGTGATCGTCGACGCCGGACCGGGCGACGTCGTGGTCATGCCTCCGGGCTACGGGCACGTCACCATCAACCCGGGCCCGGGCCCGCTGGCGATGGCCAACTGGGTCGACGCCTCCTTCGCCTCCGATTACCGGCCCTACGCCCGCGCGCACGGCGCGGCCTACTACGAGCTGGAAGAAGACGGCGAGATGGAGTGGGTGGAGAACCCCCATTACACCCGCCTGCCCGATCCGCGCGCGTTGCCGCCGCGAGATCTCCGGGCGCTGGGCCTGGAGCAGGGCCGACCCATGTACCCCCTCGGCGCGGCCGATCCCGGCCGGATCGCCTGGCTGAGCCGGCCCGACGAGAGGAGGGAGGCGCTCCTGACCCTGACCCGGGACGCCGGTCAGCCCGGGTAAGGGCGAGCCTCGGCGCCGGAGGACGGCGGAGACGACGGAGGTGACACCATGAGCGACCGCCCGCGCCTCCACCTGCTGGTCCTCTGCGACGGCAACACCTGCCGGAGCCCCATGGCGGAGGCGTTAATCCGTCGCCGGGCGGGCGGTGAGGGGCTGGAGGTGCGCTCGGCGGGCCTGCACGCGGTGGAGGGCGCGCCGGCGGCGAGCCTGACGCGCGAGGTGCTCCCCGAGGCCAGGGAGGAGCTGGAACGCCACCGCTCCCGGCCGGTCACGGCGGAGCTGGCCGACTGGGCCGACCTGGTCCTGACCATGACCCGCCGGCAGCGCGACGAGTTTCGCCGCCGCTTCCCGGAAGCGGGTGAACGCTGCTTCGTCCTGGCCGAGTACGCCAACCCCGACGGCTGGCGCGCCGCCGAGGAGGAGGGCGTGGTGGAGACGCTGGAGGTGGCGGACCCGGTCGGCGCCGACGTCAGCCTCTACCGGGGGGTGGCCGCGCAGCTCCGGCGGCTCTCGGAGCGTCTTGTGGAGCGTCTGGAGAGCGAAGGGAGGAGCTCCTCATGAAGGTGGCTCTGGGTGCGGACCACGGCGGTTTTCGCCTCAAGGAAGCGGTGCGCCACTGGCTGGAGCAGGCCGGCCACCAGGTGGTCGACTTCGGCACGGACTCGGAGGAAGCCTGCGACTACCCGGACATCGCCCGCCCCGTGGCGGAGGCGGTGGCGCGCGGGCAGGTGGACCGGGCCGTGCTGGTCTGCGGCACCGGGATCGGCATGAGCATCACGGCCAACAAGGTCCCCGGCGTCCGCGCGGCACTCTGCCACGACGCCTATACGGCGCGCCTCTCTCGGGAACACAACGACGCCAACGTCCTCTGCCTCGGCGGGCGGGTGCTGGGGCCGGGCGTGGCGGAGGAGATCGTGGGGATCTGGATGTCCGCTTCCTTCGCCGGGGGACGCCACGCGCGGCGCGTCGCCAAGGTGGACGAGCTCGACGCCAGCCGGGAGGCGTCGCGCTGAGATGGAGACCAAGACCATCGCCCTCCCCCGCCTGAACAACCTCCGGCCGACGCTCGAATCGACCGCGCTCAAGCTGATGGAGGAAGCGGGCGAGCTGAGCCAGGCCATCGGGAAGTACCGGGCCATGAGCGGCGAGCAGGAGCGCCGCGACTCCCTTGAGGTGGCCCGCGCCATCAGCGAGGAGCTGCTGGACGTCGCCCAGACGGCGGTCACCATGATGTTTGTCCTGGAGGACGAGATGGGCGTCGACATCGACCAGTCGCTCGCCCGGCACGTGGAGAAGCTGATCCGCAAGGGCTACCTGCGGCTGGACGAGCGTCCAGGAGCCGGAACCTGACGCGCGCCCTGCGGCTGGTCTAGAATGGGCCGTGTGCCGGAGGTGCAAGCTGTGCCGCTCGGGGATCTGCTGAACCAGCGCTTCTGGATCGTGCTGGTGGTCGCCTTCGCCGTCAGCCTGGGTGCCACGCCGCTGATGCGGCGCCTCGCCCTGGCGACCGGTGCCCTGGACCGCCCCAACCGGCGGAGCGTCCACACGCAGCCGGTGCCCTACCTGGGCGGGCTGGCGATCGGCCTCGCCGTCATTCTTTCCCTGGTGGCGGGCGGCCATGCGCAGGATCCCCTCTTCCGCGGCTTCATCGCCGGGGGCGTGCTGATCCTTCTGGTGGGGTTGATCGACGACCTCTTCCGGATGCCTGCCTGGCTGAAGCTCCTCTGCCAGGTGGGGGTGGCGCTGGTCACCGTCACCTGGGGCGGGCTGCGGATCACCTACCTGAAGGATCCTTTCGGCGCCGACTTCTGGCATTTGGGCTGGTGGGGCGCCCCGCTGACGATGGTCTGGCTGGTGGCGGTGATGAACGTGATCAACCTTGCCGACGGCCTGGACGGGCTGGCCGCCGGCATCACGGCCATCGTATCGGGCACCATGCTCCTGGGAGCCATCCAGTCGCATCAGGAGCCGGTGGCGGTGATGGGGGCCGCGGCGCTGATGGGAGCCACGCTGGGCTTCCTTCCTTACAACTTCCCGCCCGCCAAGATCTTCATGGGTGACGCGGGGGCGCTCTTCCTGGGCTTCACCCTGGCCACCACCGCCGTCCAGGGCATGGCCAAGGGCGCCGCGGCCGTGGCCCTTGCCGTGCCCACCCTGGCCCTGGGCGTGCCCATCCTGGACACGGCCTTCGCCATCGTTCGCCGGGCGCGGCGTCACCAGTCGATCGGCACCGCCGACCGGGACCACCTCCACCACCGGCTGCTGGCCATGGGCCTCAGCCAGCGCGAGGCGGTGCTCCTCCTCTACATGGTGACCGGCTGGCTGGGCGTGGGAGCCATCGCCATCAGCGAGGCCACCCTCTGGGTCGGCTTCTTCATCTTCGCCTTCCTGGCGATCTCCCTGGTCTACGCCGCGCGGACATTCGGCCTCCTCGAGACGACGGACCGGAAGGCGGCGGGGGCAGGGCAGGCTTCCGACCCGTCCGGCACGCGTGCGGAGACCGCGCCCAGGGGACCGGCTCCGGTGGGCAAGCCGGCGGGGACGCGAGCGGGCGTGCCGCCCCACCACCAGGCGGGGCTCTGAGCAGCGTTGCCGGCCGAGCGCGAGCGACGGGAGAAGCGTGTCGTCTGCATCTTCGGCACCCGCCCCGAGGCGATCAAGATGGCCCCGGTGGTGCGGGCGCTCTCCGGGCGTCCCGGCCTCGACGTGCGCGTGCTCCTCACCGCCCAGCACCGGGAGCTGCTGGACCAGGTGATGGAGCAGTTCGGCCTGACGGCCGATGCCGACCTGGGCCTGATGCAGCCGGGCCAGCCGCTGGAGGAGTTGACGTCGCGCGCCCTGCTCCGTCTCCATGCCGAGCTGGGGCGCTGGGACCCCGACCTGGTGCTGGTCCACGGCGACACCACGACCACCCTGGCAGGGGCGCTGGCCGCCTTCTACCGCCGGATCCCGGTGGGCCACGTCGAGGCGGGCCTGCGGAGCTTCCGGCTGGACGCCCCCTTCCCCGAGGAAGCCAACCGGCTGCTGACCGACCACCTCTCCAGCCTCCACTTCGCCCCCACCGCCCGGGCGCGGGAGAACCTGCTCCGCGAGGGAATCGCCCCGGAAGGCATCCTGGTCACGGGCAACACGGCCATCGACGCGCTCCTCTGGACGGTGGAGCATCCCGCGGCGGACGAGATCGCCGCCGCCGGGAAGCTCTCGGACGGCTGGCAGGGCCGCCTGGTCCTGGCCGAAACCCACCGGCGGGAGAGCTGGGACGGAGCGATCGAGGAAGTGGCCCGCGCCGTGGCCGACTCGGCCCAGGCGCATCCCGACGTGCTGGTCCTCTATTCCGTCCACCCCAATCCGATCGTCCAGGAGGCCGTCCGCCGCGGAACGGCCGGCCGGCAGCGGGTCCGCCTGATCGAGCCCCAGCCATACGGCGTCTGGGCCCAGTTGATGCGGCGCGCCCACGTGATCGTCACCGACTCCGGCGGCATCCAGGAGGAAGCCCCGTCGCTCCACACGCCGGTGGTCCTTGCGCGCCAGGTCAGCGAGCGCCCCGAGGGGGTGGAGGCGGGCACCGTCCACCTGGCCGGGAACGACTACCCCGGCATCCGGCGAGTCCTCGACCGCCTGCTGGCCGACCCGGAGGCCTGGCGCCGGTCGGCGGAGGCGTCCAACCCCTTCGGGGACGGGCGTGCGGCGGAGCGGATCGCCCAGGGCGTGGAGTGGAAGCTCTTGGGGACCACGGAGCGGCCGGCCGACTTCCGGACAGGGTCGTGATAGCGGCGGGCTGGGAGAGCGCGTCGCATGGGGGCGCAAGCGACCCGCGGGGAAGGAGAATTCAAAGCAACGATTGAATAAGATGTGAGAACTGGGCCTCCTGAAGCCAGAAGCTGCTCGGGAGGTCGCATCTCACATCGGAGGTGTCGGCCCATGCGCTGGCTTCCGGCCACCCCGGGCACGACCGCGCCCAGGAAGCGCTCTCGCCCCTTCCCCTTCCTTGCTCTTGTGTTGCCTGCGCTCGTCATCTCCGCCTGTTCCACCGGTGGATCGGCGCCGGCCGCGCAGAAGAGTCCGCAGCCCGTCCAGCAACGGACGGCCGGCGGGCGCCTGGTGACGGCCAAGGCCGCCATCGACACCTGGCAGCAACTTCCCATGGATCCCACCAAGGCGAAGCTGCCTCCGAAGCTGGCCAGCCAGATCCTGGACGGGTACCGCATCTTCATGGACACCCCCAAGTACGCGCCCGAGTATGTTCACAACGACATGTCGTGCACCAACTGCCACATGAACGGCGGGCAGAAGGACAAGGCCATCCCGCTGGTGGGCGTGGCCGCAGCCTTTCCCGACGTGAGCGGGAACAGCGGGCGCGTCATCAGCCTGGAAGACCGGATCGTCAGCTGCTTCCTGCGCAGCGAGAACGGCGCCAACGCACCCAAGCGTGCCACGGCCGACTCGGAGCCCGTGATCGCCGTGGCCACCTACCTCAGCTGGATCTCCCACGGCCTGCCCGTCGGCGAGAGCCCCGCGTGGCGCCACCAGAACGTCATCCCCAGGGAGCGGCAGATCCCGGTCGACCGGCTGGACCCGAAGCTGGGGCAGAAGCTGTACGCCGAGAAATGCGCCGCCTGCCACGGCCGGGACGGCCAGGGTGTGGAAATGGCGGCGGGCCTGAAACCGGGCCCGCTCTGGGGACCCGGCTCGTGGAACGACGGCGCCGGGCTCGCCCGGGTCTACACGCTGGCCGGATTCATCCGCTACGCCATGCCCTACTCCGAGCCCGGGTCGCTGAGCGACGAGGAAGCCCAGCAGATCGCCGCCTTCATCGACGCCCAGCCGCGGCCCTCCTTCCCGAACAAGGCGAAGGACTACACCTTCCCTGGCGGCAAGGTGCCGCGGGACGCTGTCTACTACCCGCAGCTCTATCCGCAGAATCCGCTCGCTCTCAAGCTGCAGGCGCCCTGACGCCGCGGAGCCGGGGAGGGGCGTGGGGCGGCGCCCCCGCCACGCCTCCCCGCCGGCCGGTCCGCTCCGCGCCGGGCGAAGCTGGAAAGCGGCCCAGCGCGCGGCCCTGGCCCCGGTCAGCCTTTTCAGGTATACTGACCGCGTGAATCGCCACCCGCGGCTCGGGCTCGGTCAACCTTGCTACGTGGTTCACAAGGCCGGGCACGGGCGTCCGGGGAGCGGGGAGCGAACCGCTCCGGGTGGCCGGTTGAAGGAGATGCCGGTGGCCAATCGCAGGAACCCACCGAACCGCCTGCTGGCGATGGCGCTCTCGGACGCCATCACCGTGGGCGTCGCGGTGTGGGCTGCGTATGCCGGCGGTACCTGGCTGGATGCCAGGTTCCATACATCTCCCCTCTTCCTCGCGGTCCTGGTCCTGCTGGCCGTGGGCGGATCGTTGCAGATGGTGGTCAAGGACGTTCTCCGGGAGACCGGAGGCCGTCGCCCGCCCGCAGGGAAACCGCGGGACAGCCAGAAGCAGGAGGGTGGCCGGGGGGAGAAACCCCCGGAGAGCCCCAGGAAGGAAACGGGCGCCGATTGATTCCAGCACCCTTCTGGGCGGGTTTGGCAGGGCTCGCCGGCGGTTGGTTGAACAGCGGCATTCTCTGGTACGCCCTGCGACGAGCGGCTTCGGGGGGCGGACGGGATCTCCGCTGGGTCTTTGGGGGGTTTGCCGCACGGTTCACGGTGGACGCCCTCTTCCTGCTGGTGGCCTGGCTTCTGACGGAAGGCGAGAGGTGGTCGCTTGTGGCGGTGGCCGCGGGCCTGTTGGCCGGTAGCGCCCTGGGGCTCTGGCGCCTGGCCCGCCGGGCGACGAGGCGGGAGGCGATGCTCGCTCCATGAGCGGAATCATCTTGGCGGCGGGGGTTCCCGAGATCGGGCATGAGGCCAACCCGGTCTTCTTCCAAGTTTTCGGCCTCGACGTCACCGGGCAGATCATCACCGAGTGGGGTCTGATGCTGCTCGTCCTGATCGCTGTCATCCTCGCCACGCGCCGGATGGAGATGGTGCCGCGAGGCGGGCAGAACGCGGTGGAGCTCGGCGCGGAGCTGATCATGAACGGAGTGCTCGTGCCGGCACTCGGAAGCAGGGAGAAGGCACGCCGCTATTTCCCCTTCCTGGCCAGCCTGTTCGTCTTCATCCTCGCCTCGAACTATTCCGAGCTCCTGCCGGGGGCCAACCTGGTGCCGGGGTTCAAGACGCCCACCAGTACCCTGAGCGTGACCGCGGCGCTGGCCCTCGTCTCGTTCGTGGCCACCCATGTGTCGGGTTTCGTCACCCACGGCTTCCGTTACCTGAGGCATTTCATCGAACCCTCTCCATTTATGTTGCCGCTCAATATCGTCGAGGAGCTGATCCGACCTCTTTCGCTGGCCCTCCGTCTTTTTGGCAACATCTTCGGCGAGGATTCGGTACTGCTGGTGATGCTCTCGTTTCTGCCGTACATCGTCCCGGTCCCGTTCATGGTCCTCTTCGTCCTCTTCGGCTTGCTGCAGGCTTTCATCTTCACCATGTTGACCGGCGTCTACATCGCCGGTGCCACCGGAGAGGCGGAGTAGGCGATGCATATGCGCCGTGAGGCAGGTATCGGGCCGGTTCGACCATTTCCTCCCACCGGGAGGGATCATGCGCTCCGCAACGGGGCCAGGCGAAAGGAGGGAAACGGGTGACCGCACTGGCTGTGGCCATTGCTATCGCTCTACCGGCCCTTGGGGCCGCGCTCGCGCAGGGGCAGATCGTCTCCGCTACCATCGACGCGGCTTGGCGCCAGCCGGAGGCGTTGGGTGACGCCCGGGGGGTCATGATCTTGGGCCTCGCGTTCACCGAGGCGCTTGCCATTTATGGTTTGTTGATCGCCTTCTTGCTATACGGCAAGGTATAAGGGGTAGAAGCGGGTGGGGAGCCTCCCCGATGCATCGCGCCCCGGGAGGCTCCCGACCGGCTCCCGGTGGGAGCCTTTGAGGCCCGGTAAGTCGGGCCCTTTTTCAGGAGCGGGCCTGCGGGCGTCCGGGCATCCGAGCGGCAAGGGTAGTGAACGAGGTCCGCAGAGGGAGGGGGGATCCCGGTGGGCAATGGGATCGTCTCCATCGACTGGAACCAGGTGATCTGGAGCATCATCAACTTCCTGGTCTTCTTCGGCCTCCTGGCTTACTTCGGATGGAAGCCCGTCCTGCGCATGCTGGAGGAGAGGGAGAAGAAGATCGCCGCCGACCTGAACCACGCCGAGAACGAGCGCGAGGCGGCTGCGCGGGCGCGCCACGAGTATGAGCAGCGCCTGCGCGAGGCGCAGGCCAAGGTGGAGGAGATGCTCACCCAGGCGCAGGTCACGGCCGCGCAACTGCGGGAGCAGCAACTGCGCCAGACGCAGGACGAGGCGGCCGCCATCCTGGCCCGGGCCGAGCAGACCATCGCCCGGGAACGGGACGAGGCACTGGCTCAACTTCGCCGGGAGGTGGCGGACCTGGCGGTGGAGGTGGCGCGGCGCGTGATCGAGCGCGACTTCAGCGAGGAGGACCAGCGCCGCCTGGCACGCGAGTTCGTCGAGGAGATCGGGGCTGCACGTCATGGCACGTGAGAGCGTCGCCCGCCACTACGCCCAGGCGCTCTTCGAACTGGCGCGGGAACGTGGCGAGCTGGAGACCGCCCGCCACGCGTTGGAGGGCGTGGCCCGAGCAGCTGCCGGCGACAGGCGCTGGCGCTGGCTGACCGAAAGCCCCGTGCTCTCTCCTGCGTCGCGGGAGGCGGCGCTGGACCTCCTCCTCCAGGAAGACGTGTCTCCCCTGGTCCGCCGCTTCCTCCACGTGCTCGTGCGGAAGGGGCGCGGCACGCTGCTCCAGGCCGTCGTCCGCGAGTTCGGACGCCTGGCCGACGAGGCCGAGGGCATCCGGGAGGCCGAGGTGACCACGTCGATGCCGCTCGACCAGGAGAGCCGGGAGGCGCTGCAGCGGCGGCTCGAGGCGTGGACCGAAGGCCGCGTGCGGCTGCGCGAACGCGTGGATCCCTCGATCCTCGGTGGCCTCATCGTTCGTGTGGGCGACCGGCGTCTCGACGGGTCGGTCCGCTCGCGGCTGGAGGAGATGCGCCGCCACCTGGCCGGCGCGGCAGCCGGACCGGGCATCCATTCGGGGCAGGCGGATGAAAAGGGAGGGATCGGCCGGTGAGCATTCGGCCCGAAGAGATCTCCAGCATCATTCGCCAGCAGATCGAGTCCTTCGACTCCACCGTCAAGCTGGACGAGGTCGGCACCGTCATCCAGGTGGCCGACGGGGTCGCGCGCGTCTACGGGCTCGAATCCGTCCTGGCGAACGAGCTGGTCGAGTTCCCCAACGGAGTCTACGGCCTGGCCATGAACCTGGAGGAAGAGAACGTGGGCGTGGTCGTCCTCGGTCCCTTCGACGCGATCAAGGAAGGGGACGAGGTGCGCCGGACGGGGCGCGTCATCGAGGTGCCCGCCGGACCGGAGCTGCTGGGACGGGTGGTCAACCCGCTGGGGCAGCCGCTGGACGGCAAGGGCGAGATCCGCGCCCGGACCCACCGGCCGGTGGAATGGCACGCGCCCAGCATCGTGGAGCGCCAGCCGGTCAATGTGCCGCTCCAGACGGGTCTGAAGGCGATCGACTCCATGATCCCCATCGGCCGCGGGCAGCGCGAGCTGATCATCGGCGACCGCCAGACCGGCAAGACCTCCATCGCCGTGGACACGATCCTGAACCAGAAGGGGCAGGATGTGATCTGCGTCTACGTGGCCGTCGGCCAGAAGGCCTCCACGGTGGCCGGCGTGGTGGAGACGCTGAGCAAGGCGGGCGCCATGGAGTACACGATCGTGGTCTCGGCCACGGCGAGCCAGCCTGCGCCGCTTCTCTACCTGGCGCCCTACGCCGGCTGTGCCATGGGCGAGTACTTCATGTACGAGGAGCACCGCGACGTCCTGGTCATCTACGACGACCTCTCCAAGCACGCGTGGGCCTACCGCGAGCTCTCGCTCCTCCTCCGCCGGCCGCCTGGACGCGAGGCCTATCCGGGCGACGTCTTCTACCTGCACTCGCGGTTGCTGGAGCGGGCGGCGCGTCTCAACGACCAGATCGGCGGCGGCTCGCTGACCGCCCTGCCGATCATCGAGACGCAGGCCGGCGACATCCATGCCTACATCCCGACCAACGTCATCTCCATCACCGACGGCCAGATCTTCATGGACACCGACCAGTTCTATGCGGGCCAGCGGCCGGCCATCGACGTGGGCCGCTCCGTCTCCCGCGTCGGCTCGGCCGCCCAGGTGAAGGCGATGCGGCAGGTGGCCGGGCGTCTCCGCCTCGACCTCGCCCAGTACCGGGAGCTGGCCGCCTTCGCCCAGTTCGGCTCCGACCTGGACAAGGTGACGCAGGCGCGGCTCGCCCGCGGCCAGCGCCTGGAGCAGACGTTGAAGCAGGGAGAGCGCCAGCCGCTGGCGGTGGAGGACCAGGTGATCCAGATCTATGCGGCCGTCCACGGCTTCTGCGACGAGATCCCGGTCGACCGGGTGGTGGACTTCCAGGGACGCCTGCTGGAGCGGATCCACGCGCTGCACCCGGAGATCCCCCAGCGGATCGCCGAGACCAAGGTGCTGGACGACCAGCTGACCCAGAAGCTGGAGAGCGCCATCCGCGAGGTCCGCGACGCCTTCCTGGGCCGCACCGGCGAGGAAGAGCCGGCCGAGGCCAAGGCATCATGAGCGTCCGGTTCCACGGGGGGCGGTGCCATGCCTGACCTTCAGGCCATCCGCCGGCGCATGCGCGCCATCGAGAGCACGCGGAAGATGACGCGGGCCATGGAGATGGTGGCGGCCGCCAAGCTGCGCAGGGCGCAGGAACAGGCCCAGGCGGGCCGGGTCTACGCGGACAGGCTGAACGAGGTGCTGCGCCGCCTCGCGGCCAGCGGGGTCCAGGTGGAGCACCCGCTGCTCGCGCCACCCAAAGGAAGCGACCGGCTCCTCGTCGTCTTCGGATCCGACCGCGGCCTGGCAGGCGCCTTCAACGCCAACATCCTGCGGGAGGCGCTGCTGGCGCTGAGGGAGAGCGAGCCGACGCTCCTCTTCGTCCTGGGCCGGCGCGCCGACGCCGCGCTGCGCCATCGCGGCTGGCCGATCCGCCGGAGCTGGCTCGGCATCGGCGAGGAGGCGCGGATCGAGCTGGCCCACGAGGTGGCCGACATGGCCATGCAGTGGTACATCCAGGGGACCGTGGGCCGCGTGGAGCTGATCTACACGGAGTTCGTCTCCACGCTCCGCCTGGTCCCGCGGCGGCTCCAGCTGCTCCCGGTGGTGACGCCCGTGGCCGGCGACGCCGGTCGCCGGCAGGCTCCGGTCGAGTACATCTTCGTGCCCTCGGCGGAGGGGCTTCTGGTCCACCTCCTGCCGGCCATGGTGCGCACCACGGTCTACCAGGCGCTCCTGGACTCCAAGGCCTCGGAGCACGCCGCGCGGATGACCGCCATGCGGGCGGCCACGGACAACGCCAGCGACCTTCTGGAGGACCTGCACCTGGAGTACAACCGCGAACGACAGACCTCCATCACCACCGAGATCGTCGAGGTGGTGAGCGGGGCCGAGGCGCTCAGAGGCTAGCGCCGGGACGAGACTCAGCAGGACGGGAGGAATCCTTCTTGGCCGCAGTCGGTCGCATCGCACAGGTGATCGGGGCCGTCGTGGACGTCGTCTTCCCGGACGGCGAGCTGCCGGCCATCTACCACGCCCTCACCACCCCGCTGGGGGAGGGGCAGCTCACCCTGGAAGTGGCGCAGCACGTGGGGAACAACACGGTCCGCTGCATCGCCATGGCCTCCACCGACGGACTCCAGCGCGGCGCGCCGGTGGAGGACACCGGCGGACCGATCCGCGTCCCGGTCGGGCGCACCACCCTGGGACGGATGTTCAACGTGCTGGGCGAGCCCATCGACAACCTGGGACCCGTCCAGGCCGAGGAGCGTTGGCCGATCCACCGCCCGGCGCCGGACGTCTCCGAGGTCAGCCCGGCGACGGAGATGCTGGAGACCGGCATCAAGGTGATCGACCTCCTCGAACCGTACGCCCGGGGCGGGAAGGTCGGCCTCTTCGGCGGCGCCGGGGTGGGCAAGACCGTCATCATCATGGAGCTCATCCACAACGTGGCCATGCAGCATGGCGGCTTCTCCGTCTTCGCCGGCGTGGGCGAGCGGACGCGCGAGGGCAACGAGCTCTATAACGAGCTGAAAGAATCCGGGGTTCTGGACAAGACCACCCTGGTCTACGGGCAGATGAACGAACCCCCCGGTGCGCGCCTGCGGGTGGCCCTCTCGGGCCTGACCATGGCGGAGTACTTCCGGGAGACCGAGGGCCAGGACCTGCTGCTCTTCATCGACAACATCTTCCGCTTCACCCAGGCGGGCTCCGAGGTCTCGGCGCTGCTGGGACGGATGCCCTCCGCGGTGGGCTACCAGCCTACCCTGGCCACCGAGATGGGCAACCTCCAGGAGCGGATCACCACCACCAAGCGGGGTTCCATCACCTCCATCCAGGCCATCTTCGTGCCGGCGGACGACTACACCGACCCGGCGCCGGTCACCACCTTCGCCCACCTGGACGCGACCACGCGCCTGGAGCGGTCCATCGCCGAGCGCGGCATCTACCCCGCCGTCGACCCCCTGGCGTCCACCTCGCGGATCCTGGACCCGGCCGTGGTCGGGCAGGAGCACTACCATGTGGCCCGCGGCGTCCAGGCGGTGCTCCAGCGCTACCGCGAGCTCCAGGACATCATCGCCATCCTCGGTATGGAGGAGCTCTCCGAGGAAGACAAGCTGACCGTGCAGCGCGCGCGGAAGATCGAACGCTTCCTCTCCCAGCCCTTCCACGTGGCCGAGGTCTTCACCGGTGTCCCCGGCGCCTACGTGCCGGTCAAGGAGACGGTCCGCGGCTTCCGGGAGATCCTGGAAGGGAAGCATGACGATCTGCCCGAGGAGGCCTTCTACATGGTCGGCACCATCGACGAGGCTGTGGAGAAGGCGAAGAAGCTCCTGGCGGGGACCTTCTGATGTCGGAACGACGCATCCGCATGTCGGTGGTGACGCCGAAGGGGACGCTCTTCGAGGGCGCCGTCGAGTACCTGACGCTTCCCAGCGTGGAGGGCATCTACGGCGTCCTGCCCGAGCACGCGCCCATGGTGGTGGCGCTCAAACCGGGCGTGGTCCACTACGGCATGGCCGGGCGGCACGGCATCGCGGTGGGCTCCGGGCTCTGCGAGATCCTGCAGGACCGGGCCACCCTGCTGGTGGAGGAAGCCTACCTGCCCGGCCAGCTCGACGTGGCCGACCTGCAGGAGCAGCACGCCGCCCTGGCGGCCAGGATCGAGGCCGGCGGCAACCCCGAGGAAGTGGCCGAGGCGCGGCTCAAGCTCCAGCGCGTCCTGGCGCTGCTGGAACTGGGCGAGGAGGCCGCGGCGGAGCGCCGGCGCTAGGGTGCGCGGCGGGGCCCCCTGCCTCCACGCCCGCGCTGGCATATCCCGGCCGCCAACCCCATAGGGATCCCCTGTCGGAGGGATCCCATGGCGCGGCTCGCGGTCGTCGCGATCCTCTTCGCCCTGTCGTCGGTACTGCTTGTCCCCTCGACCATCGCCCTCCTCGCGGGCGAGCGGCTGCCCGGGCCGCGGGTGGACCTGCCGCCCACCCCGGGATCCCCTCTCGCGGGGTGGCCCGGCGCCAGCCCTGCCGAGCCCGGGGACGGCGCGTCGGCATCCGGCACCCCCGGCACGCCCGACACCTCCGGTGCAGGACCGTTGCCCGGCGACCAGACCGTGGTGACGGTCTACGACGAGCCGGCGCAGCAGATCCGCCAGCTGCCGCTGGAGAGCTACCTGGAGGGCGTGGTGGCGGCCGAGATGCCGGCCAGCTTCGGCCCGGCCGCGCTGCAGGCGCAGGCCGTGGCGGCTCGCACCTTCGCCGTCCTGCGCCTGATCGACGGAACGGCCCGCTGCCCCCTGGAACCGCGGGCACAGTTCTGCTCCGACGGCGACCACGGCCAGGCCTGGGCCTCGGAGGCCGAGCGCCGGCGGTTCTGGGGCGTTCTGGCCCCCGTCTACGAGGCCAAGATCCGCCAAGCCGTGCAGGCGACCGCGGGTGAGATCCTCGTCTGGCAGGGGCGTCCCATCCGCGCCTACTACACCGCCTCCGCCGGCGGCCGGACCGCCAGCGCCCAGGAAGTCTTCGGCGTCGACCTTCCCTACCTGCCGAGCCTTCCCTCGCCCGACGCCGACCGGCCGGCGCGGCTGGGGTTGACGCGCATCCCGCTGCAGGAGGCGGCGCGGAGGCTGGGGCTCTCGACGGCCAGCCTCGAGGGCGCGATCCCCCCCGCCGCCGCGGGCACGGACACGAGCAGCGCCTCCCCCGTGGCTGTGGTCGCCCGCACCGCCTCGGGCCGGGCGGCGAAGGTGCGGGTCGGCGACCAGACCGTCAGCGGCGAGCGCTTCCGCCAGCTCCTGGGGCTCCCGTCCACGCTCATCGAGAGCATCCGCGTCGAGGGCGGCGACCTGGTGATCCGCACCCGCGGATACGGCCACGGCGTCGGCCTCAGCCAGTACGGGGCGGCCGCCCTGGCGCAGCAAGGGTACTCCTCGCGGGCGATCCTCGCCCACTACTACCCCGGGACCCAGGTCGCCCATCTTCCCCCGGGGCCTGTATAGAACCACCACAGATAGCAAAGCCTACCGCCGGGAGGTGAACCTCTCGGCATGGACGAACAACAGGGTCCCAATCCGGGCCATGCGGACGAAGCCCATCGGCCCGCCCCCTGGTGGTCGCTGCGCTGGCGGCGGGCGCTGGCGGCCGTCGTGGCGAGCCCGGCGCGGCGCCTGATCGCCCTGGCCCTTCTCGTCTTCGTCGTAGCCTTCGGAGCCTACTACGCCGTTCTCGCCCAACCCAGGGTGTGGACCGGCCTGGGGGCCGAGCTGCATCGAGCCCAGGTGGCCGGCAGCCAGGCGCTCAACCGCCTGCGAGCCTCCGCCGGAACGGGGACGCACCGCGCCGCGCCCTCCTCGCACCCGGGAAGCGAGGCGCGGGCCCAGACCGGCGCCCGGGCGGCGCAGGGCGCCGCCGGGGCCGCCACCGCTTCCTCCGCGGGCCAGGCGGCCAAGGCGAAGGAGTCGGGTGCGGGAGCGAGCGCCGACCGGGCCGCCGTGGAGGCGGGAGCGGAGCCGGCCGGCCCCGGCAACCAGGCGGGGCGGAAA
This sequence comes from Bacillota bacterium, assembly GCA_029961055.1. Classification (NCBI taxonomy): domain Bacteria; kingdom Bacillati; phylum Bacillota; species Bacillota bacterium. The sequence continues at coordinate 16,594 of JASBVM010000010.1, read as the reverse complement.
CTGCTCTGGCCGGTGAGCGGCCCGGTGATCGCAGGCTTCGGGTGGGGCTACTCCATCACCATGCATGACTGGCGCTGGCACAACGGCATCGACATCGCCGCCAAGGTGGGCGCGCCGGTGCAGGCGGCGGCCGCCGGCCGCGTCGTCTCCGTGACCGGGGACGACCAGCAGGGCTGGACGGTCCGCCTCTCGCACGTGGCCAACGTCCAGACCGTCTACAGCGGCCTGGAGCGACCGCTGGTCAAGGCGGGCCAGACGGTGGAGAAGGGTCAGGTCCTGGGCAACCTGGGAGGAGGTCCCCTGGAGGAAGCGGCGGAAGCGCCGCACCTCCACTTCGCCATCCTGGCCTCCGGGGAGGCGACCGACCCGATCAACTTCCTGCCGCCCCTGCCGTGACGGCCCCTGGCTCCGCCGCGGGCCCGGGGTGACGCGGCGGAGAGCGCCCGGTACCCGGGCGGCGCACGCGGGGAGGTGAGAAGGCCGTCGAAGCCGTCTCCGGCGGCTCCGGTTCCGTGAAGAAAGCGTCGGGCCCGCGCGCAAGGCGGGCCCGATCGCGTCATGATCCCCCTCGCCCGGCACATATAGATGGCTCGAGTCCGCCGGGCCGAGGGGGGCTATTTCATGAAGGACCACATTTGGAAGCGCGTTCTCGAGGTGAGCCTGTACATCGCGGAGACCAAGGCCACCGTGCGGGACGCGGCTCGCGTATTCGGCGTCAGCAAGAGCACCATTCACAAAGACGTCACCGAAAGGCTCCCACGGGTGAACGAAAAGCTTTCCGAACAAGTGAAGCAAGTCCTTGAATTGAACAAGGCCGAACGCCACCTCCGCGGCGGCGAGGCGACGCGGAGGAAGTACGCGGAACGCCACAAGAACGCCGCAGCCCCCGCGACCCGCGAGCGGACGACCTGACCCGCCCGCCCCCAGCCGGCCCGGCCTCCGTCGCCAGGATTCGGCAGGAATCGCCAGCTCCCCGGCGAAAGCACGAGCATGTGTCGGACGGGCCCCGCTCGCGGGGCCGCGGGCGGAGGCGAGACTCGTGCTGCGAGGCATCTACATGGCGGGGTCCGGAATGGTGGCGGAACAGGCGTGGCTGGACGCACTGGCCGGCGACGTGGCCAACGTCAACACGCCCGGTTACCGCCGAACCGCCGACTCCTTCGACAGCTACCTCGAGCCCCAGTTGCAGCGGAACGTGAACGGCCTCTTCCAGGCGGCGCTCGGCCCCGTCTCCTACGGAAGCGCTTTCCTGACGTACGGCGGGGTCGACCGGATGGGCCCCATGACCCCCACGGGCCGTCCGCTGGACCTGGCCCTGGCACAGCAGGGCTGGTGGTTCGCCGTCCGCCGCGACGACGGCTCCACGGGCTACGTCCGCACGCTGGCCCTGCGGCCTGATTCCACCGGTCTTCTGGTCAATCCCGACGGGCTTCCGGTTCTCAGCGTCACCGGGCAGCCGCTGCGCCTACCCCCGGGAACGGGGGAAGACCAGGTCCGGGTCGACTCCGGCGGCCGCCTGCTCGCTGGCGGCCAGACGGTGGGCCAACTGGCCGTGGTCCGCCTGGACGGTCCGATCGTCCCCGCGCCGGATGGCACCTACGCCGGATCCCCGGCGCCGGCAGGGCTCGGCGCGCCGGCCGGGCTGGTCGTATCGGGGGTCCTGGAGGGTTCGAACGTCGCCCTCTCCTCGGCCATGGTCGACCTGATCCGCGCACAGCGCGCCTACCAGCTGAGCGCCTCCGCGCTCCGCACCGAGGACCAGGAGCTGGGGCGGCTCTATGGGCTGGCCTCGACGGTGACGTGAGCACGGCTTCCTCCGGCATCGGCCGGGGTTCGGCGTGAAGGGCCCGTTGGGCCGCCCGGACGGTTTGACGGGGCGCGGTGCCGGATGGTAGCATGCGTTCGATATCTCGCCCTTTTGGACCGTCCATCTCGAAGCGGTGTGCGACGTTGCGAGGCGAGCGGGCGCACGAGAACCCCTCCCGGTGGAGGGGCGTTTTTTTGCCCGGGCTCCGGACAGGCCGTCTCAGTCCGCCCGATCGGCCCGCCCGATCGGCCACGGCGGCGGGACCGGGTCCAGGCGCGGCGAGCAGGCGCGGGCCGACGCCAGCATCGCCTCGGATTTCTGGTGACGAGGGGTGGGAGCCATGGCCAATCGCCTCTTCACGTCCGAGTCGGTCACCGAGGGCCACCCGGACAAGGTGGCGGACCAGGTCGCCGACGCCATCCTGGACGCCATCCTCGAACAGGACCCGGAGGCGCACGTGGCGGCGGAGACGCTGGTCACCACGGGGCTGGTCTTCGTCACGGGAGAGATCAGCACCGACTGCTACGTGGACATCCCGTCCGTGGTCCGCCGGACCGTGCGCGAGATCGGGTACACGCGCGCCAAGTTCGGCCTCGACGCCGACACCTGCGCGGTGGTCACCTCGATCCACGAGCAGTCGCCGGACATCGCCGCCGGCGTGAACCAGTCGCTGGAAGTTCGCCTGGGCATCGGACAGGACCCGCTGGACGCGGAGGGCGCGGGCGACCAGGGCATGGTCTTCGGCTACGCCACCGACGAGACGCCGGAGGCCATGCCCCTGCCGATCCAGCTGGCGCACGCACTGGCCCGCCGCCTCGCCCAGGTCCGCAAGACCGGCGTCCTGCCCTACCTCCGCCCCGACGGCAAGACCCAGGTGACCATCGAGTACGAGGACGAGCGGCCCGTGCGCGTGCACACGCTGCTCATCTCCGCCCAGCACCACCCGGACCTGGACCTGGCGACGCTGGAGCGCGACCTCCGCGAGCAGGTGATCCGCCCTGTGATCCCGGCGGGGCTCCTGGACGAGGGGACCCGCATCCTGGTCAACCCCACAGGCCGGTTCGTGGTCGGCGGCCCCCAGGGCGACTCGGGCCTCTCCGGCAGGAAGATCATCGTGGACACCTACGGCGGTGCGGCCCACCACGGCGGTGGCTCCTTCTCCGGCAAGGATCCCAGCAAGGTCGACCGTTCCGCTTCCTACGCCGCGCGCTGGGTGGCGAAGAACCTGGTGGCGGCCGGCCTGGCCCGCCGCTGCGAGATCCAGGTGGCCTACGCCATCGGCGTCGCCCGCCCCATCTCCATTCACGTCGACTCCTTCGGCACCGGGGCGCTGCCCGACCCGGAGCTGGACGAGGTGGTGCGGCGCGTCTTCGACCTGCGGCCGGCCGCGATCATCCGCGACCTGGACCTGCTCCGGCCCATCTACCGCCCCACGGCCACGTACGGCGCCTTCGGCCGCGCCGACCTGGATCTGCCGTGGGAGAGGGCGAACCGGACGGGGGAGCTGCGCGCGGCGGTGCGCTGAAGCAGAAGCACCTGCCCGCCGGGCAGCGACGGCCGCTTGCGGCCGAGAGGGCGGGCGGGACCGGCCTGGGAGCGGACCGCGCCCCGCCCGACCTTTTCTTCCCAAGATCAGGATTGCCTGGAAGGAAAGCAAAGACAGATGTCGAAATCGGAAGCCGGACGTCTTGCCGACCGTGGCAAACGCTGCGGAAGCTTGACGTCGTCGGGTTAGACGGCAAAACGCGGGGTTCGTGACGATCTGTCACACCGGATGGCCGGGGGAGGCCGAGGGATGAGCCGGTCGGCCTGGGCGCGGGTGCTGGCCTGGACAGTCTTCGTCGCCGCCCTGGCGGGTACGCTTTGGGCGCTGCGTGGTTACCGGCCGGAGGCCGGCGACCTGCGGCTGGGCCTCATCCTCTTCGGCTTGGCCCTGGTCAGCGACTTCCTCTCGGTCCCCGTGCCCGACAGGGGCAACCTCTGGTTCGGCTTCGCCATCTCGGTGGCGGCGCTCTTCCTCCTGGGCGTCGGACCGGCCATGCTGATCGACGGCCTGAGCATGGGGCTGTGGAACGTCTACGACACGTGGCGCTGGCAGCGCCGCCCGTGGTACGCGGTCGCGTTCAACGCCGGTCAGGCGGCGCTCAACGTCGGCCTGGGGGCGCTCCTGGCGGCCGCGTGGGTGCCGGGGCCCGTCCCCGGAGCCTACGTCTGGCCCCACGCCCGCATGGCCACGTTTGTGGCCGTCTTCGGCATCGGCTACTTCGTGGCCAACTACGCGCTGGTCGGAACGCTCCTCTGGCTGGTGCACGGGGAGAATCTCCTGAGCGACCGGCGCCAGGTACTCTTTGACGCCACCCTGACGCTCGCGAGCGCCATCTTCGGCCTGATGTTCAGTGAGACGTACGCGGACGCCGGCCTGGGAGGCCTGTTGCTCACCGCCGTGGCGACCTTTCTCCCCCTCCTCGCCCTGGCGCGTCTCTACCTGGTCCTCCGGCAGACCCACGAGCAGCTGGACCTCTATCACCGGACGGCGCTGGCGCTCTCGCGGGCGACGGGCGTGGCCACCGCCTTCCAACACTTCAGCGCGGCTGCGCGGCGGCTGATCCCGGCGGAGTGGGCGGCGCTCTGGCTGCTGAGCGAAGACGGGGAGCGCTTCGTCTGCGAGGCGGCCACCGGGGCCGCCTGCGAGGGTCGCAGCCTCGATCCCGGGGTGCCCTGGCTGAGGGAGGTGCTCCGCTCCCAAAGCGCGCGGGTCCTGACGGCGGAGGAGCTGGTGCGAGCCGACCTGCCGCTGGGCGCGCAGGCCCTGGCTCACGGCGTGCTGGTGGCACCGCTGACCTCCGGCGCCAGCGCCTTCGGTCTCGTGATGCTGGGAGGAGGACCGCCCACCGGATACCGCCCGGGCCACCGGCAGCAGCTGGAGGTACTTGCCAGCCAGGCGGCCGGCGCCATCCATAACGCCCTCCTCTACACCCAGCTGACGGAGGCCGCCCAGACGGACGCCATGACGGGGCTCTACAACTACCGGTACCTCGTCCGCCGCCTGCAGGCGGAGCTGGAGAGCTCGGCTGCCAGCGGCCAGCCCGTGGCGGTCCTCTTCCTCGACATGGACCGCTTCAAGTCTTACAACGATCACTTCGGCCACCAGGTGGGCGACGAGCTGCTGCGCGCGGCCGCCCAGGTGATCCGCAGCTCCGTCCGCGAGAGCGACGTGCCCGCCCGCTACGCGGGCGACGAGTTCGCGGTCATCCTGCCCGGAGCCGACCGGCGCTCGGCCGAGGAGGCGGCCGAGCGGATCCAGCGGGCCCTGGCGGGGTACGCCTTCTCCGCCGGCGAGCGGACCCTGATCCGGATCACCGCCAGCGTCGGTGTGGCCGTCAGCCCGGAGGACGGGCGGAGCGTGGACGAGCTCCTGCGCATCGCCGACCGGATGATGTACCGGGAGAAGGGCCCCGAGCTCGGCCAGGCCGGCCTGCCGTGAATCCTCTCTGGCAGGCCGCCCGGGAGGAGCTGCTGGCCCTCCTCTACCCCGATGCCGGCCGCTGCGCCCTCTGCGGCGGTCCCCTGTCCGGCGCGACGTCCCGACCGGAGGAGGGGGACTGCCGCCGCCTGGCCGCGGTGCCCGCCGAGCTCCCGCCCCTCTGCCGCGCCTGCCTCGACGCCATCCCCCGCGAGGAGGAAGTCTGCCCGCGCTGCGGCCGCCCCGCCGCCGGCGCAGCGGCCCGGGGTGAGCTCTGCCCCGAGTGCGCGGCGCATCCGCCCGTGGCGGCCCGCCTCCGCTGCATCGGCGTCTACCAGGGGAGCCTGCGCGGGGCGGTGCTGGCGCTGAAGCACAGCGGTCGCACCGACCTCGCCCGCATCCTGGGGACGCTGATGGCGCTTCGCCTGCGCGAGGGTCTGGGCGCACCGGATCTCGTCGTCCCTCTCCCCGCAAGCCCTGGAGGACTCCGGCACCGCGGCTACAATCAGGCCGAGCTCCTCGCCCGGGTGGTGGCCGCGCCCTGGGGGCTCCCTGTGCGGTCGCTCCTCCGCACCCGGGACGCCGCGAGCCAGGAAGGCCGGGGCCGGGAACACCGCCGCTTCGCGCGTGCGGGCGGCTTCCTCGTGGAGGAGGACATCACCGGAGCCCGACTCCTTCTGGTGGACGACCTGTACGCCACGCGGGCCACCCTCGACGCCGCGGCGGAGGCGCTCTACGCGGCCGGCGCCGGGCGCGTGGAGGCGGTGGTGGCCGCGGCGCCGCTTTACACGGGCAGCCGCTGAACGATAGCCGGGTGGGAGGCTGGAGCCGGTGGCCGAGCTTCTCAACTGCAGACGGTGTGGAAGACTCTTCGCCTCGGCGGGCGCCACCCTCTGCCCCGAGTGCATCGAGGCGCGCGAGACCGACTTCGACCGGGTGCGGGAGTGGCTCGACCGTCATCCGGGCGGAACCGCCGCCCAGGCGGCCGAGGCGACGGGCGTCTCCCTGGCCGAGGTGACAGGCTTCATCCGCGAGGGGCGGCTGCGCCTGACCGGCGGGGAGTTGACCTGCGAGCGCTGCGGCGCGCCCATCCCCACCGGCAGGTTCTGCGAGCGCTGCGTCGAGGAGCTGGGGCTGGCCGCCAGCGACCGCCCGTCGCGGGCCGGACCCCCGCGGCCCGCCGGTGGTCGGGCGCCTGCGCCCCGGACCGGCCGCTTCCACACGCGCCCCAACCCGGACGACTAGCCTTGCAGCGGAGGCTCAAACGGCCCCGCCTCCGGTCGATTCTCCGGGCGGCAGGCCCCGTGGCGGCGGGAGACGGGGTGGAGCCCATCCAGAACCCACGAGGTGGTGCAGGTGCGCATCTCCAGCGAGCAGTTGAAGCGCCTCTTGCAGGAGTACCAGGCGCAGCTCCCGCCGAAGCCGGGGGCCGCCGGGGCGGAGCGGGCCGGCCGGACGCAGCAAGACCGGGCCGCATCCTCCCCTGCAGCCGGAGGAAGCGGACCGACCCCCGCGGGCGAGCACGACTCCGTGGACTTCTCCCCCGTCGCCCAGGAGCTCCTGCGCGCCCGCGCCTCCTCCGATCCGGCCAGGGCTCGCCAGATCGAGTCGATCCGCCGCCGGATCGAGGCGGGCACCTACCAGGTTCCGGGCGAGGAGGTGGCCAAGGCCTGGCTGCGCCGGCTGGTCGCCGACCAGCTGGCCGGTCGCCTGGGCTCCTCCCCGTCCACGAGTGGGGGCACGGAGGCTCCCCGGCCGGATCCGGGATCCCGGCCATGAGCGGCCGGGGCGAAACCGGGAGATGGGAGGAGCTCCGCTCGGCGCTGGAAGCGGAGCGCCGGGCCTGCAGGCGCCTGGGTGCGAGCGCGAAGCGGCTGCAGGCGGCGCTGACGGCGGCGCGCATGGCCGACGTGGAAGCCGCCCTCCGCCAGCAGGACGAGGTGCTGCAGGAGCTGGAACGGAGCCGCCGCCGGCGCCGGGCGGCGCAGCAGAGGGTGGCCTTGGCCGCCGGACTGCCGCCGGAGAGCTCCCTGGCCGCGGTTCTCCCCGCCCTGCCGGCGCCGGAGGCCGAGAGGCTGGCCGGCCTGCGGCGCGACATCGAGGAGGAGGTGGAGCGGATCAGCCGCGCCAACGATACGACCATGCGCCTGATCGAGAGCTTCGGGCGCTACGTGCGCTTCCTGCGGGACGTGCTGCAGCGGAATGAGGTGGTCTCCGCCTATACGCCGGAGGGGCGGCCGGTGGAGCCCAGCCTGCGGGCGGCGGCGCGCTCGCTTTCACGCTACCGCTGAGGAAGGGGCAGATCGAGGTTGTCGGGGAGCTTCTACGGGCTGGAGATCATGAAGCGCGCGCTGGCCGCCGAGCGGCTGGCGCTGGAGCTGACCGGCCACAACGTGGCCAACGCCACCACACCCGGTTATAGCGTCCAGCGGCCCGACCTGGTGGACCTGCCCGGGGTGCCCGAGCGTCCGGGCGTCGTCGGCGGCGGGGTTGACGTCAGGCAGATCACCCGCCAGCGCGACCTCTTCCTGGATGGCGAGTGGCGGAAGAGCGACGCCCAGCTGGCCGACTGGCAGATCCGCCAGCAGGTCTACCAGCAGATGGAGGTGGCGCTGGACGAGCCGGCGGGCCAGGGGCTGACCGGCCCGTTGAACGCGTTCTGGAAGGCCTGGAACGACCTCGCCAACAACCCCTCGGACGGGGCGACGCGGCAGGCGGTCCTCGACCAGGCCAACAACCTGGTCCAGGCGTTGCAGCAGACCGACGCGCGGCTCGTGGCCATCCAGGGCGGGATCGTTTCGGCCGTCCAGAGCCGGGTCGACCAGGCCAACGGGATCCTCGACCAGATCGCGCAGATCGTGCCCCAGATCCGCCTCCTCCTGGCGCGCGGCATGACGCCCAACGACCTCCTCGACCAGAGGGACCGGCTGCTCGACCAGCTGAGCCATCTGACCGGCACCACCGCCAGCTTTCAGCCCAACGGCGACCTGACGATCAGCCTGCCGGACAGCACCGGCACCGGGCAGGTGACGCTCCTCGCGACGGCGGGTCAGGCGACGCCGGCGGCGCTGCACCTGCAGTTCGACGCCAATACCGGAAAGCTCTCGGCGACGGACGGGGTCTCGGCCCAGCAGGTCGGTCTCGCGGGCGGTGAAATCACCGGCTACGTGACGATGCTGACCGACACGACCCAGGGGCTGCCCGCGCTCCGCCAGCGCCTGGCCTCCTTCGCCTACCGCCTCGCGACCGACGTCAACGCCGTCCATGAGGCGGGCCTGACCGCCGACGGGCAGACCGGCGTCGCCTTCTTCACGCTGGGAAGCGGCACGGGGACGTCTTTCGACCTCTCCAGCCTCCAGGTGGCGGTCACGACGCCCGGCGGCATCGCGGCCGCATCCGCCCAGGGGTGGACCGCGGACAGCCCGCTGCCGACGGACGACGGTCGAAACGCGGCGGCGATCGCCGGTCTGGCCAACCAGCAGGCGGACTTCGCCCTGCCGGGGCCGAGCGGTGGGACGCTGCGGGCGACGCCAGACGGCTTCCTCCAGGCGACCGCGGCGACGCTGGGCAACCAGGCCCAGGGCGCCCAGGGCCAGGTGGCGGGTACGCAGGCGCTGGTCCAGCAGCTGGCCAACCAGCGCGCCTCGGTCTCCGGCGTCTCGGTGGACGAGGAGATGGTCCACATGGTCCAGTACCAGACCGCCTACGCGGCCGCCGCCAAGATGGTCAGCAGCATCGATGCGATGCTCGGCGTGATCATCGGCGAGCTGGGCTCGGCCGGCCACTGAGCGGGGCGAAAGATCACCGCGGGACGTCCGATGCACCGGGTGAGCAAGGCGCCGGGAAGAAAGCGAAGAGAGGGATCCGTCCACCATGCGCGTGACCGAGACGCTTCGCGGGAGCCAGCTTCTCCTCGACCTGCAGCAGGCGGAGGAGCGGTTGATGCGGGCGCAGAACCGGATCGCCTCCGGGAGGAAGGTCTCCCTTCCTGAGGACGATCCGGTGGCGACGGCCGACGGGATGCGCTTCGACTCGGAGTTGGCGCTGGACGAGCGCATCGGGCGGACGGCCCAGAGTGCCGGCGGCTGGCTCCAGGCCACCGACACGGCCCTGGGCTCGATCGGCGACATCCTTCTGCGGGCGCGGGAGCTGGCGCTGCAGGGGGCGAGCGACGCGGTGCCCCCTGAGAGCCGGCAGGCGCTGGCGAAGGAGGTCGATCAGCTGCTCCAGCAGCTGATCCAGGTGGGAAACAGCCGGTTCGGGGGCCGCTATCTCTTTGGAGGCGTCCAGGCGAGCGGCGGAACGCCTCCCTTCCAGCCGGATCCCAGCCAGGCGAATTACGGCGGGTACCAGGCCTCCTCCGTCGCGATCTCCATCGATATCACCGGCTCCGGAAGCGCCGGCTTCCAGCTGAGCGTGACGGGGGATCAACTGGAAGGTGCGATCCAGGCCGTCCAGAACCTCGAAACGCAGCTGGCATCCGGCACGGCCACCGCCTCGAGCGTGGCAGGCGCCATCCCCGCCATCGAAAGCGCCCTGGACGACGTCCTCGACCTGCGGGCCACCGTGGGCTCGCGGCTCAACCGCATCCAGGACGTGCAGAGCCGGCTCCAGAGCGACCAGCTGCTCCTGCGCCAGTCGGCGGCCAAGGCGACCGACGTGGACATGACCCAGGCCACGATCGACTTCAGCGTGGCGCAGTACTCCTACCAGGCCGCCCTGGCGGTCGGCGCCCGCGTCGTCCAGCCCTCCCTGGTCGACTACCTGCGCTGAGCCGGCCGAGCCGCGCCCGGACGCCCGCGCCAGGAAGGAGAGGCGCCCCGGATCGAGGAAGCTCTTCCTGTTCGTTTCGCCGGCACGGCGTGGCCGGCGAACTTTGCGAGGCGGGAGGAGTGGGCGTTGCCGATCCAGTTTGGCACGGACGGCTGGCGCGCCGTCATCGCGGACGAGTACACCTTCGAGAACGTGCGGCATGTCGCCCAGGCCTACGGCGAGGTGCTCGAGGAGCGCGGGGAGGCCGGCAGAGGCGTGGTGGTCGGGTACGACACCCGCTTCCTTTCCGAGCGCTTCGCCCAGGCGGCGGCCGAGGTGCTGGCGGCGGGCGGCCTGAGGGTCGTCCTGGCGGAGGCTCCCATCCCCACGCCCGCCGTCTCCTGGGCGGTCCGAGAGCTGGGGACGGCCGGGGCCGTCATGATCACCGCCAGTCACAATCCCCCGGAGTACAACGGCTTCAAGATCAAGGCGAGCTACGCGGGCTCGGCCCTGCCCGAGCTGACCTCCCAGGTCGAGCAGAGGCTGCGGGAGAACCTGGAACGGGGCAAGGAGCCCGCCAGGGGCTCCGGGGCGGGCAGGATCGAGCGGGCCGACCTCCTGGCTCCCTACGTGGCCCAGCTGCGCCGGCTGGTCGACCTGGAGGCGATCCGCAGAGCGGGCCTCCGCCTGGCCGTCGACCCCATGCACGGGGCGGGCCGGGGGATCCTGCGCGGCCTGCTGGAGGAAGCCGGTCTCGAGGTGCTGGAGCTCCACGGGGACCTCAACCCGGGCTTCGGCGGCATCGCGCCCGAGCCGATCCGCCGCAACCTCGCGGAGCTGATGGAGGCGGTGCCGGCAGGCGGCTGGGACCTCGGCGTGGCCACCGACGGCGACGCCGACCGGGTGGGCGCCGTGGACGAGAAGGGGGAGATGGTCGACGCCCAGCGCTGCTTCGCCCTCCTCCTCCAGCACGTGGTGGAGGAGAAGCACTGGCAGGGCTCGGTGGTCAAGACCTTTGCCGTCACCCGCATGGTCGACCGGCTGGCCGAGCGGTACGGCCTCCGCTTCCACAAGCGGCCGGTGGGCTTCAAGTACGTCTGCGAGCTGGCGCTGGAGGAGCCGGTGCTGATCGGGGGCGAGGAGAGCGGAGGCGTCGGCTTCCCCGCCGCGCACATCCCCGAGCGGGACGGCATCCTGTCCAGCCTCATGCTGGCGGAGATGGTGGCGCAGCGCGGGAAGCCGCTCGGCCGGATCGTCCGGGAACTGATGGAGACGGTGGGGACGCACGTCTACGACCGGGTGGACCTGCACCTTCCTCCCGGGCGGCGGGAGGCGCTGATGGAGGAGCTGGCGGAACGCCCGCCGCGCGAGTTCGCCGGTCTGGCGGTGACCGGTGTCGATCCGCTGGACGGCTTCAAGTACGAGCTGGGCGATCACGGCTGGATCCTGATCCGTCCCTCGGGCACCGAGCCGATCGTCAGGGTCTACGCCGAGCTGGACGAGCCGGGGCGCCTGCAGGCGGTGCTGGAGGCGGGCAAGCGCCTGGCGCTGGGCGGCTGAGCGAACGGGCGCCACGAGGGCGGCCGGCCGGGCCCGCCCCGGCCCGGAGGCGCCACGGGGGGGTCGTGCGCAGATGCGTGTCGAGACCAGCCGTTTCGGCACCCTGGAGATCGAGGAAGCACGCTTGATCCGATTCCCCGACGGCCTGGTGGGCATGCCCCTCGACCGGCGCTGGGTGCTCCTCGACGTCGCCGCCCGGTCCCCGCGAGACGGCGCGGCCCCCGAGGCCGCCCCGCTCCGCTGGCTGCAGAGCGTCGACCATGGCGACGTCGCCCTGGTGGTGGTCGATCCGCTCGCCTTCTGGGCGGAGTACCGGCAGGCCTGGGCCGGGCTGGCGGGGGCGCTGGGGGAGGCGGGCGACGCGCGCCGCGGGGAGGCCGGGCGGGGCGGCCTCTTCGTCCTCTGCGTGGCGGTCGTCCCTCCCGAGCGGCCGCTGGAGACCACCGTCAACCTGCGCGCGCCGCTGGTCGTCGACCCGGTCGGGCGCCTCGGCCGCCAGGTCATCCTGGAGGACGACCGCTGGCCGCTCCGCCGCCGGCCACCGGGCCGGGCCGCACCGCTGCGGCGGACAGGCCGTCATGCTGATCATCCGCAGGAAGCAGGGCGAGGCGATCCTCATCGACCTCGGCCAGGGGCGCCAGGTCCGCGTCGTGGTGGCGGAGAGCGGCTCCGCCGTGGCGCTGGGCGTGGAGGCGCCGCGCGAGGTGGCCGTCTGGCGGGAGGAGATCGCCCGCCAGGTGGCGGAGGCCAACCAGGAAGCGAAGCGCACTTCCTCCGAGGCGGTCCGCGACCTGTTGAACCGCGGCCTGCCCGGGAGCGAAGCGCTGGGAAGGGGGCTGGACGGATGCCGGTGGTGAGCGACCCGTACCGGCGGCCGCTGCTCGCGTTCGTGCCCAACTTCAGCGAGGGGCGCCGCCAGGAAGTGATCGACGCCCTGACGGAGGCCTGCCGCGTCCCGGGAGTGCAGCTCCTCGACCGCCACGCCGACCCCGACCACAACCGCCTGGTGCTGACGCTGGTGGGCGAGCCCGAGGCCGTCCGCCGGAGCGCCCTGGCCGGGGCGCAGGCGGCCGTGCGCCTCATCGACATGGACCGGCACCAGGGAAGCCACCCGCGCATCGGCGCGCTGGACGTGGCCCCCTTCGTCCCGGTCCGCGGCGTCACGCTGGAGTCGGCGGTGGAGCTGGCGCGGGAGGTGGGACGCCAGCTGGGCGAGATGGGCCTGCCGGTCTACCTGTACGACCGGGCGGCGCTCCGGCCGGAGCGGCAGGAGCTGTCGGAGGTCCGCCGCGGCCAGTACGAGGGGCTCCGCCAGGACGTGGCCGAGGGCCGCCGCCTGCCGGACTTCGGACCGCACGCCATCGGCAAGGCCGGAGCGACGGCGGTGGGCGCGCGGGGCGCCATCGTCGCCTTCAACGCCTACCTGCGCGGCGGCGACGAGCGGGTGGCCAGGCAGCTGGCCCGCCGCATCCGGGCCTCCTCCGGCGGCCTCCGGAACGTGCGCGCCATCGGCTTCGCCCTCCCCGAGCGGCCGGAGATCGAAGTCTCCATGGACCTGACCGATCCCGAGGCGACGCCCCTCTACCGGGCGCTGGAGCTCCTCCGGGTCGAGGCGGCGCGCTTCGCGCTGGACGTCGCCTCCACCGAGCTGGTCGGCCTGGTGCCGGGCCGCGCGCTGGAGGCGAGCGCCAGCTACTACCTCCGCCTGGAGGGCTTCGACCCCGACCGGCAGGTGCTGGAGCGGGCGGTGGCCCGCGCCGACGCCGAGGAGGCGGACCGCCGCGCGCGCGAGCGCGAGGAGGCGGAGCGGCGCGGCGCCGTCCGCGCCCGCCGCGTCGAGGACTTCCTGGCGGACCTGGCCTCGGACTCGCCGGCGCCGGGCGGCGGCGCCGCGGCGGCGCTCGCCGGCGCGCTGGGGGCCTCGCTGGTGGGCATGGTGGCGGCGCTCACGCAGGGACGGAAGAAGTACGCCGAGGTGGAGCGCCGTATGGCCGCCATCGAGCAGCAGGCGGCCATGGCCCGGGAGAGCTTCCTGCAGCTGGCGGACCGTGACGCCACCGCCTTCGACGCCGTGATCGCGGCGCGGCGGCTGCCCCGGGAGTCGGAGGAAGAGCGGGCCGCCAGGGACTCGGCCGTTCAGCAGGCCCTCCTCCAGGCCTGCCAGGTGCCGCTGGAGGTGGCGCGGAAGGCGGTGGAGGTGATGGCGCTGGCCCGCGAGGTGACCGACATCGGCAACCGGAACGCGGTCTCGGACGGGGCCAGCGCGGGGACGCTCCTCTGGAGCGCCTGCCAGGGTGCGCTCCTCAACGTGGAGATCAACCTGACCGGCCTGCGCGACGGGGTGGAGGTGGTCGACCTGCGCGCCGAGGTCGAGGCGCTGCGGAAACGTTCCGGCGCCCTCTGGCAGGCGATCCTGGCCAGCTTCCGTCACCGCCTCTGAGACGGTGGCGGCGCGGAGTCGCCGGGCGGGAGGCGGGCGGGGCGGGAGGTGAGGGCTCTGCGCTTCCGGCTCTTCGAGATGGAGCGGCTGGGCTCCACCAGCGATCTCCTGCGGGCCATGGCGGCGCGCGGGGCCCCCGAGGGGACGGTGGTGGTGGCGGCCGAACAGGAGGAAGGCCGAGGACGTCTGGGACGCCTCTGGAGCTCGCCGCGGGGCGGCCTCTGGCTGTCGCTGCTGCTGAGACCGCCAGGGACGCTTCCTCCGGAGCGCCTCAGCTCGCTCGCGCCGGCGCTCGGGCTGGCGGTGCTCGAGGCGGTGGAGCCCTGGTCCGGGGGACACAGGCTCGGGCTCAAGTGGCCCAACGATCTGGTGGCCGAGGAGGAGGGCGCCTGGCGGAAGCTGGCCGGTGTCCTCTGCGAGGCGTTCCCCGGCGGGGCCAACGGTCGCTCGGCCGCGGCCGTCATCGCCGGCATCGGCATCAACGCCGACTTCGAGCGGGAACGGCTCCCCGCGGAGCTGCAGAGCCAGGCGACCACGCTTCGCCGGCTGGCCGGAGGCCCGGTGGACCTGGGCGAGTTGCGCCGGCGTCTCCTGGCGGCCCTGGAAAGGACCTGGGAGCTCTGGCAACAGGGGGGCTTCGCCGTGCTGCGCGAGGCGTGGCTCGCCCGGGCGGTCTGGCTCGGCCAGGCGGTGGAGCTGCGGGGGGCCCCCCTCCGGGCGGAGGGGGCGGAGGAGCGGGTCGTGGGCGGCACCTTCCTGGGCGTCGACGACGAGGCCGCGCTCCTCCTCCGTCTGCCCGGCGGGCGGGTCGAGCGCCTCCTGGCCGGCGAGCTCTCCCTCCGGCTGGGCGCTCAAGGCGGCGGTTCCGAGGCCGATATCCCCCAGTGAGAAGGGAGCGAGGGGGGATCCGCGGTGCCCGAGGAAGTCCGGCTGCGACCCGCGCAGGGAAGCCTGCCTGCCACCGCCGTCCCGGTCCAGGCCCCGGCCGGCGCGGTACGTCCCGACGAGGCGGTGGAGGCCTCCAGCGGCTCCCGCGGCAGCGGCCAGGAAGGGCGGGGGCGCGGCCAGCACGACCTGGCCACCGCCCAGTCGCTGGTGGACGAGGCGGTCCAGCGCATCCAGCAGAAGCTGGAGACCACCGCCCAGCTCTCGATCCACGTGGATCCCGCCAGCGGAAAGGTGCAGGTCCGGAACGGGCGGGGCGAAGTGGTGCGGGAGCTTCCTCCCGAGAAGGTGGTGGAGGCGGCTCGCCTGATGGATCAGGTGGTCGGCCTGCTCCTGGACGAGTTCTGGTGAGGCCTGTCCCGCCACCCCCGGTGCCCCTGCGCCTGACCCCCCGTGCCGCGGGCCCCGCCTTCCGCGCGGCCCGAACCAGGAAGGAGCGTGACCCTATGCCGGGCGGCTACCCTGCCTCCCATGGGAGCTATGGCGCCGACCGCCGCCGTGCCTATGAGCAGGCCGAGGTGCTGACCGCCTCGCCCGCCGGGCTGGTGGCCATCACCCTGCGCGTCTTGGAGCGGGAGGTGACGGCCGCCCGCCTGGCCCGCGACCGCCAGGCGACCGACGAGCTGCGCCGCCACACCGAGAAGGCGAAGGAAGCCCTCCAGCTCCTCCGCCAGAGCCTCGACTTCCGCCAAGGGGGCGAGATCGCCGCCCGGCTGGAGGCCATCTACTCGTTCCTCTACGAGCGCCTGGTCCGGGCGGAGCTCCGGCCGGCCTCCGACGCCCTGGAGGGCCTCGCCGACGTGATCTCGCCGCTCCGCGAGGCCTGGGAGCGGCTGGACGGGAAGGGAGCGGCGCCCGCAACGGCGCCGGTCGCGGTGCCTGTGGCGCCCTCCGGGGCGAGGCCGGGCGCCGCCGCGGCGGAAGTGCGCTCGGCCGGGTAAAGGCGTGGGCTGATTTCGTCGCGGTACCTCGCCGCGGCTGCCTGTCCACAAGGGTGTCCACAGCTGTCCACAAGGAAGTCCACAGCGGATGGGCTTCCTTGGTCCGTTATTCACAGAGATATGCACTCTGTCCACAGGACTGCGGATCCCGCTGTCCACATCTCCACAGGGCCGTCCGGCCGACGGAGGAGAAGCTCGCGCCGCTCGGGAATAGGGTCCTGGGGACCCGCCCAAGCGGGAGTGCGGCCCCGGGCGAGCCGCGGCAACGTCCGCCGAAGCGGCCCGCCGTCGCGCCAACGGGCGGACGCTGGAGGTGCAGGCTTTGGAGATCGCGTTCACGGGGCGGAACGTCGAGGTGACGCGGCCTCTGCGGCAGTACGCCGCAAAGCGCCTGAGCAAGCTCGACAAGTACTTCGACCGGCCCATCGACGCCCAGGTCCGCATGAGCGTCATCCGCAAGCGGCACATCGTCGAGGTGACGATCCCGCTGGGCGGCATGATCCTGCGCGGCGAGGAAGCCAGCGCCGACATGTACGCTTCCATCGATCTCGTGGTGGACAAGCTGGAGCGCCAGATCCACAAGTTCAAGACGAGGATCAACCGCAAGCTCCGGAAGGACAGCACGCTGGACGCCGCCGCGGCCGCGACGGCGTCCGCCGGCCAGCTGGGCGACGAGCCCACCACCG